>CAYMTI010000180.1:1086-3831 GCA_964393315.1 uncultured Planctomycetia bacterium | reverse complement strand
GGTGAGATTTTTATATCCATGTATTTTCTCCATTAAAATGTTAACTTTATTCCTCCCGTTAAAACCCTTCCGGGCATGGGAAACCCTTCCGTTTCCGCATAACTCGCATCGAAAATGTTCTCTATACCGATTGTTATAGTACCTTTAATATCATCTTTTTCCAGTATATTGTATTCAAACTTTAGATCGAACACAGCGAACCCCTTCAAGGACACAAGTTCTGAAGAATTTTCACTGGAAAGATCTCCAGTTATAACCTCTCTTTTATCTACATATCTCATAGTGAAATCGGTAATGAGACCCAGAAAGGAATATTTTAACCCCGCGTTCAGTTTATTTTCCGGCAGTTCTGAAAGCCTATCTGTCAGGTCTGAACTCCTGTCGAGTATATCTCCCTCTTTTTGAGTAATCTGCCATGTATAGTTAACGAATACCTGAAGATCTTTTGTGAGTGAGTAGCGCCCTTCGGCTTCCATACCCCACAATCTTACTTTATCGATATTATAAACGACTCTTGACGGGGTGTAACCAAAAATCGTCCTTATGTAATTGTCTACATCATAATAGTATCCCCGGCATCTTATTTCACCCTTATCTTTGAATTTTCTGATTATACCTGCTTCCGCTTGCAGGGCTCTTTCCGGGGAAAGTTTTTTTCTGCCCGGAGGATCATATCCCTCAAAATACCAGTAAGATTCCGGAGAGGTGGGGAATCTGTAAGCCTGGCCGAAATACCCTTTAACCTCTAACTCTTTGTTTATATGATATTTAACGCTCACATTAGGACTAAGGCCGTACTCATAAGTCACATCGGAAGGTTTAGCCCAATAATTATCATACCGCAAACCCGCTCCGATCTCTAAAGCATCTGTTATCTTCCAGCTGCCCTGAGTAAAAATAGCGTGCCTGCGGCTGGTTTTTTTGGGGGCAGCAGAAGAAGACGGCTGTCTGCGAAAATATGTACTGTCAGCATTTATGATAGTTTGTTTACCATAACCCAGGTATACCCCTTCCGCGCCGTAAACAATATCATGTTCCCCGCAGGGCATAGACAGTTTTAACAGCCAGCCACCGGATCTCTCGGGTTCGGTATATCTTTCCAGAACAAGTTTATTCTCATTATCGATAGCGTAATAATACTCAGTTCTTTCCTGCCGGTTCAAATATCCGTTTGCTTTAATGTTCAAAAGATCGAATTTTTTATTTATTTCAATGTCATACTGCCCTCTTTTATTTTTCCAATAGCTTCCGTCCCCCCAGTATTTAGAAGGATTAACGGGGCCGAAAGGTCCGGGTTTCCCGAACCATTGTATGTGAGGGCCGCCTCCCGCATCCTCGTTCGACTCGGGATAACGGCTGTTAAAATTAGTGTTTTCTTTTTTATTTTCCACAACAAATCCACGCCGCTGGGCCGTATAGCGCATTCCAAGACCGATACTAAGATCTTCCGGAAATATAAACTTTAAACGACCTGAATAATTATTGCGGCTCACATAATTATTTCTCAGATACCCGTCCGTTCTCCAATATCCGTAGGAAATATCCTCATATAAAAAACCGCGTAAATTACCATGCTGAGAAGCAGCGGCATATACCGTATTAAAAGATCCGTATGAAGAACATATCCCTATCTTATTTTTTTTCGAACCCTTTTTAGTGATTATATTTATCGTACCGCCCAGGGTATTACCGTATTCGGCCGATCCTGCTCCCCTTGTAACATCAACCCGATCAATATCCTCGGTAGAAAGACTTGACCAGTCTACATATTCTCCTCCAAATACACCGCTGCCGTTAACCGGCCTCCCGTCCAGAAGTACAAGATATCTGGATTCGTCAAATCCGCGGAGAATAACTTCACTGCCGGTATTCCCGCCTACAGAGGTCCTTCGCATATCAATACCTGGAACTCCCGCCAAAAGGCCATCCACGGTCCTGGAGATCCGTGGTTGATCTATATTTTCTTCACCTATTATAAAGCCTTGATTAAACCCTTCAGCTTCCGATTCTTTATCCACCAGTACCGTACCCAGATCAACAATATTAACGGCATCCTCAGTAAATGCAGCGCCTGGCAAGAGGGAAAAAAACCAGAAAAATGCAAGAAGCATATAAGACACTTTTGATGTTACCTTTTTCATTTTCGTGTTACTTAAAAATAAAAAAATATATTTTCTCATTTAATACCTCCACTGCCCTTATTAAAGATTTGGTTATATTCTGAAAAGATATTTTGGCTAAAACACACGCTCATGGTATTACTTTTATGAAAAAGATAGCACATCTATAATGGTTTGTCAATAATCCTTTATGAACGAACCCCAAAAAATGAAACTTATACAAAAGAATAAGAACCTAAAGCTTACTACTGTTTACTGCGGCCCTACACCTTCAACCCTCCTTCTTCCCTTACCAGAAGCTCTTTCTGCCCTCTACTCAAAGATTTTATCCTATTCTCTGCTTTTAAAGCGCTTTGCCTATTCCCATATTCCTTGGACCATACGAGTTTCACCGGCCTTCTTCCACGCAAATATTTAGCGCCTCTACCCTCATTATGTTTTTTTACACGCTCCCTGATATCACAAGTATATCCGGTATAAAACGTACCGTATTTACACTCTACAATATAAACATAATGCGCTTTTTGCATTTCAGCCCGAACCTATCTATGAAGTTCTCTTGCTCACCGGCTCTTCATCAATAACATACAAGTAAAACATAAAACTCCGGAGAGATCCTTAAATC
>CAYMTI010000180.1:0-1076 GCA_964393315.1 uncultured Planctomycetia bacterium | reverse complement strand
AATCCATTTCATCTTAATCCGCATTCATCCAGGAGCAACAATATTACCAGCTTAACAGTACGTCATATAAAACTCTTTTGGAAATTTAAGTTTTATCGCACTGCGGCCAAAAATCCCTTTAAACCGGTTTAAATAATAAATCGTTCAACATAATTGATATTGTCACTTTTTGCGCCCGGCAATAACCGCGATCTCAAATATTTTAAAATAACAATCAACATCAACAAAACCAATTTTTCTCAGCCAATCACACTGATCTTCCGCGGAAGCGACTACTTTTGAGTCCTTTTCATGCCTTGATATAAAATCATCCTTTATTTCCGCCCTGCCCCGGCTTTCTTTGTCCACTTTTCGCGACTTGCACAAATGATCTACCATATAATCCTGAAAGATCTTCTTCCCCCAATCCCCACTGAGGGATACATGTTCTATGTTAACGAAAATGCCCCCGGGCTTGATAATGGAATATATCTGTTCATATATACTCTTCTTTATATCATCAGGCTGATGATGGATAGAAAGTCTTGAAACAACAGCGTTGAATTCTACCTCACCGGCTTTTCCGAGATCCCGTACCCATGAAGGATCCGCGTAATCTGACTTGATGAACTCCACTAGATCCGTGTTTTTACCCAGTTTAAGTTTAGCGGCTCCCAGCATAACATCTGAAAAATCAAGCAGAACCCCTTTTGCCTCGGGATAGTTATGCATTATAACCTCGGATAAAAAACCGTTACCACATCCGATATCAAGGAACTTTTCCAGACACGGACAACTTTTTTTCAAAAGCAAGACCATTACCTCCAACTGCTCCTGAGCCAAAGGTATTGCCCCTACTATCTCCGAAATGTATTTTTTTGACATCGCGGGATCCCGCCAGACACCTTCTGTTCTTTTTTCCATGATATTTTATTCTTTTGATATTTTTCTTTGCCGGCTGAATCTTTTTTCGACATATTCGTCAAGCTCTTCCATTGACGAAAATATCAGGTCATGATCGAAATCTTCCAAAATATGTTCGCAGTCAAAAGTACTGTGTTCGCGGCATATCAACGGCCTTTTTTCATATATGGAAC
>CAYMTI010000179.1:0-3866 GCA_964393315.1 uncultured Planctomycetia bacterium | reverse complement strand
AGACCTAACTTAGACAATTCTGAAGGTTGTATACCCAATCCTAATAATCTGATCCATCTACGGGCACCTCCCACCTGTTTCCCTATTCCCGGGACGAGCACTATCAGAAGCAGAAATAAGACCCCTATCATTATTTTTCCGGCACTGGCCCTCAAAAGCTCCTGAGGAGTCAACATAAAAAAAAAGGCAGCTGCCCCACCCAGCAGTAGATATATGAGCTGACTTATTACGTAAAAAAGACTGTCGCCGTAGCTGCACAGTGAATAAATAGCGCTTGATGAGTATATCATAATGATACCCACCATCAAAAGGATAAAAACAACACTGAAAACTACCCTTGAATAAATATTCATAACAAAAACACAACTATCATGCAGTTCTAAAAAAAACGTGATATTTTTTTTACAGCTGCCTGATAGACCTCTCCTCTATGTTTGTAACTGGAAAACATATCAAAACTGGAACACATAGGTGACAAAAGTACAGTGTCTCCGGATTCCGCTATTGCCCAAGCAGCATCAACCGCCTCCTCAAGAGTCGGTTTTTTTATTATATTAGTGTTTTTCGAATACGTCTGCTGTATCGTTTCGGATGCCTGCCCTATAATGATCATCGCCTTCACTTTTTCCTGTATTAAACCGGTAATAACGCTGTAATCCCCGCCCTTGTCAATCCCTCCCGCGATCAAAATGACATTTTTTTCGAGCGACTCAAGAGCCGCTCGGGTAGAGTCAATATTGGTCGCTTTCGAATCGTCGATGAATCGAACACCTTCAAAAGACCCGACCAGTTGAAAACGATGCGAAGGAGGTTCATATGTCAAGACGGCTTCTTTTATTATTCTATCCGGAACATGTAACAGTCTTGCAGCGCATATTGCCGCGATTGCGTTGAAGATATTGTGTCTACCCTTCATACGCATATTTTCAGCGTCTATAACAAATGAAACATCATTGCCGTATTTTACTTTTATATGCTTACCAATCACTGTACAGTTTTGTTCTTTACCAAAAAGATATTTGCGGCTTTTTATCTCAGAAAACAGCGGATCTCCTTTAAGGTCCGAAAATATCAACGCCATATCATTCTCTGTCTGATTCTCAAACAAAGCGAACTTTGACCTTTTATATTCACAAAACCCACCGTGCCGGTCATAATGATCTTCCGCTATATTAAGAAGTATTCCCATAAAAGGGCGGAAATCAACTATATGTTCGAGTTGAAAAGAACTGACCTCCATAACAACGATACTGTCCTTATTTATACGTCCTATTTCCCCGCAAAGAGGATTGCCTATGTTCCCGCAAATCACGGTATCCTTTCCGCTTTTCCGGAAAATAGCCCCTGTAAGTTCGGTCGTTGTTGTCTTTCCGTTAGTTCCGGTAATAGCTATAATAGGTGCCGGGCAAAAGTGATATCCCAATTCTATCTCGCTTATGACTTTACAATTTTCTGGAAGTATTCCCCGCTGTTCAAGTTCCTCCAGATCAACCCCCGGACTCGAGATCAAAAGGTCCGTATTTTCAAAAAAATCCCGGGAATGCCCGCCTGTCTCGATTTTTACACCGTATTTATTACTGAAACTTCGTACCTTCTCAAGTAACGCCTCAGATGTCCCTTTATCCGACACTTTTACCCTGAACCCTTCATCAACAAGAAGCTCAGCTGCCGCGAACCCGCTTTTGCCAAATCCTGCGATCAAAATGTTCTTGTCTTTATACTCTTGTATTTTCATTTAGTTTACCCTGGGTTCAACCTTGTTTATCTGACTTTTAAACTGGCAAGACTCAATAAAGCCAGTATAGCCGAGACAATAAAGAAGCGCATAGTTATTTTAGATTCATGCCATCCCAACATTTCAAAATGATGATGGATAGGCGTCATTAAGAACACTTTTTTTCTGAAAAGCTTAAAAGATGATACCTGTATAATAACGGATAACGCCTCCATTACCAGTATCCCTCCCGCGATAACAAGCAATATCTCCTTTTTTATAAGAACACTGACTATTGCTATAGAACCGCCTATGGCAAGCGATCCCGTATCTCCCATAAATATGGTAGCGGGATAACTGTTGAACCAAAGAAACCCCAGTCCCGCCCCGGTAAGTGCCGCGCAAAAGACCGTTAACTCCCCCGCTCCCGGAAGGTAGAACACCTGAAGATATTTACTCAAATCTACATGTCCGGTTATATAAGATATTACAGCGTATGTGATAGTAACAAACAACACATTACCTATGGCGAGACCGTCAAGACCATCGGTAAGGTTAACAGCGTTGGAAGCGCCCACTATAACTAACAGAGCGAAAACCACATAAAATAACCCCATATTACACAGAGCATTCTTGAAAAAGGGCACGTAAAGATCCGTTCCAATGTGAGGATCTTTTATAACGAACACACCTATTATAAGCGCCAACATCACCTGCCCGATCAATTTTGTCGCTGCCTGTATCCCTTTAGAATCCTTATTTTTGATCTTTATGCAATCGTCAATAAAACCGATTCCCCCCATCCATATCATCCCGCCCAGGGCCAACAGCACATAATCATTGTCAAGAACGCACCATAACAATGTCGAGATCAGAACGCTTATAATTATCAAGACACCTCCCATGGTCGGCGTTCCCTCCTTATGCTTATGAAAATCGTAAATGCCCTCCACATGTTCTTTTCTTACGTACTGTCCGACCTTTATCTGCCTAAGTAAATTAATTATTGCCGGGCCGGTAATAACACACAGCATAAAGGATGTTACAGCGGCCATGCTGGCCCTGAATGATATATATTTAAAAACATTAAATCCAAACCAGAGATCTTTTAATCCGTAAAATAATTCGTATAACACTTTATTACATCCTCCATTCGGCTCATTCTGGAACCTTTTAATAAAACAACTGTATTTTCCTTTTCCGCGAATTTTTTAAGAATTTCCGCCGCATCATCATGAGAACTCACTACCTGTACTTTTTCAGCAGGCATACCCGCGGAAACAGCCGCGTCAAGCATTATCGACGCTCTTTTTCCCAGAGCTATAAAAAAATCAAAGTTAAGCTCAGCCATCTTTTTTCCTACTAAGGAATGAAGTTCCCTCGTGCAGTTGCCCAGTTCTAACATGTCACCGGCGATAATGCCTTTTTGCCCCGCTATCATATCGAATTTCAAAGCATCCAAAGCACTAAGAAAAGAAGAAGGGTTGGCATTATACGCGTCATTAACAAATAGAATATTTCCTATTTTTACTTTCGAAAGACGCATTTCAGGCAAAAGGATACCATCCAGCACACTTTTAATGATATCATATTCCACACCAAGGTATTCCGCCACAGATACAGCGGCGGCGGCGTTATGAATATTATGCCTTCCACAAACCGTAAGAAAATAACTTCTGCCGTTAAGCTGAAAAGAATATCCTTCCTTTTCTTTTTTTATGTCGGAAATTAAAAGATCACTACTTTTGCTTGTACCAAAATATATAGTTTTAGCCCGCCGTTCATAATTCGCGGATAAGAAGTCATCATCCTTATTCAATACCGCAAGACCTTCACATGACAAATGCCTGAGTAAAGCTGATTTTTCCCTGAAAACACCGGCCAGGTCCTTAAACGCTTCCACATGACCGTACCCGATATTAGTGATCACGCCGATATCCGGTTTCAATATCTCGGCCAGGCAATCTATTTCTCCTGGAGAGTTGGTCCCGATCTCTAAAACGGCTATTTCGTGAAAATCTTTCAGTTCGAAAAGTGTAAGCGCTACTCCAAAAAGATTATTAAAAGACTTTTTACTTCTAAGAACGTTATATTTTTTCGCAAGTATTTCACTGACCATATTTTTTACTGTGGTCTTCCCGTTAGTTCCCGT
>CAYMTI010000178.1:0-3871 GCA_964393315.1 uncultured Planctomycetia bacterium | reverse complement strand
TATTGTTACCAGTAGCGACGCTGTATACTTCCCGGGAGTGATAGCGCTGTTAAGAAGCCTTAAAAGGACAAATCCTAATATTCCCGTTATCGTTTTTGATAACGGTTTCACGGCCCGTCAGAGGTATCACGCCTCAATTTTTGCTCGTGTTATACTGATATCTCCCTTTTTATCGATTCCCGTACGGTGATAATTCAGTTTTATAGGTGTTTCTCCTTTATTGAAATTTGAAGTGGCAGCGCTTAAATATGACCAGGTTCTTTATCTTGACGCAGACATCATAGTCACAAAGAAGCTTGATGCTGTTTTTGATGTTCCTCGAGAGAAGGTGGGTGTAGTGAAAGAGCTTAATATGATCAAGGATATGTTCCGGGTTCAGCATAGAGAAAAGATAATAGAAACTATAAATATAGATTGGGAGGAAAAAGGGTTTAACGCGGGAATGTTCGTTATTTATCCAGACGAATGGCGGGACCTTAAAGAAAGGGCACTTGCGCTTATATCATATTTCGGAACGGATGTTTTCTCAAAGTCCAAATGTCAGCAGCTTTTGAATATAATTTTCGCGGGAAAAACGTTTGACCTTTCCGCGGAATATAACGTATCTCCCGTTTATGACACGCATGTAAAGGACCCGGCAATAATACATTATCTATGCGAAGATAAGCCCTGGAGAAGCACATATTTTCCCAGGCGTTATTACAGTGAATTCCGCCGAAATATAAGCCTTCTTGAACATCCCGGAATACTTTTAGGCGACATCATTTGGAAACTGAAAGGCTGGAGATAATAGGCGCATCATATAACCGCAATACGCCCAATTTGTTCCATGGAGGGACGCGTGATGTAAGCCGGGAGAGACGAGCCATAAGATAAAATAACGACCTGTTTTACACAAGCCAGGATCTCTGATATAATAAGGGCGCAGAAAGGCGCTCTAATTATGAAGTTGATGACCAGGTCTATAATTTGTTTATTTTTTCTGAGTATATGTTTTTCTCAGGTGTACGCGACGGAAAGAGATCCCAGTGTTTTTGATTCCATGGCAGAAAAAGAGGCTTTTGCCAGAGATGTTTCAGAACTTATAGGAAAAGCCTGGGAAAAATGGCAGATATCCGTATGCATAAACGGGATTGAAGTCGAAGGGTCTCAGGGCCTATTGTCTCCGGGAGATCTCGGGGAGCCCGTGCTTCAAAAAAAGATGATATTACTTGATCTTGATCCCGGCGGCAGATCGTATGAGTATATCGAATGCGTAAAAACAGTAGCGGCAGCACTAGCGGATAGTATGCGGGTATGGCAAAGAGGATATTTTAACAGGGGAATACCGTTCCCCCGTGGAGCTGTTTGTACTTATACCTTGACGGTATGCGATAATGTTCCCGTAACCGTAGCTTCCGGGAGTTCACCCGGCGACAAGATAATGACCGAGGAATGTCTATACAATTATATGCTTTACCATACGTCCTTTCACAGCGACGATATTTACGAAGTTTACAGAGCGGCGGCCAGAGGGATAGCTCTTTGTTTTGATCAATGGGCAAAGAACTGCTCAATAGTGAATATTCGCGCATCAGGAGGAATTGCTCCGAGGCCTGCACCTATGGGGTCCGGACCAGGGCCTGTAAGCGGTGCGCACGGTATTAACGGAAAACTTAAAGGGGAACCTTTCTGTTCAAAGCTTATGTTTGATAAAATGATGGAATATTTCAAGAACAGCCCTAAAAAGTTGCAATAAAACACCGCGTGCTATAGAATAAGGTGTGTCTGTTAAGCTTATGAATGAAGGGGAAGAGAGAAGGTTTATTATGGGGTATAAGGTGCTTGCGCAGCAATATCGTCCTCAGGTTTTTGATGATGTTATCGGGCAGGAAATAGTTACCAGAACGCTTAAAAATTCGATCAAGCAGGGACGTATAGCAAATGCTTATATGTTCTGCGGGCCGCGGGGCGTGGGAAAAACTACGGTAGCCCGGCTTCTTTCCAAAACCATAAATTGTGAAGGATCTCCGGAAAAAGCTCCCTGCAATAAATGCGCTTCCTGTAAGGAGATAACCAGAGGCGGAAATATTGACGTTATGGAGATAGACGGAGCTTCGAATAACAGAGTCGACGAGATACGGGTATTACTGGAGAATGTTCAGTTCTCTCCCTCAAAAGGTAAATACAAGATATATATCATTGATGAGGTTCATATGCTGTCGCCAGGGGCTTTTAACGCTTTATTGAAAACATTGGAAGAGCCCCCGGAACATGTTAAGTTCATATTTGCCACGACAGAACAACATAAGGTCCTGCCTACAATAATGTCCAGGTGCCAGAGATTTGATTTTAAACGAATAACTCCGGGAGAAATCCTTAAAAGGCTGAAGGATATCTCCGGGAAAGAAAAAATACTTCTTGATGAAAAAGCCGCTTTACTGATCGCCCGGGCTGCCGACGGCAGCCTGCGCGACGCACTTGTTATCCTTGACCAGATGATATCTTTTTCCGCAGATAAGATCTTGCCCGGGGATGTTGTTGAGCTTTTGGGGACTGTGGATAAAAAAGCGGTGTTCGAGCTTACGGACCATATAATCGAAAATGATCCCGCGGCTGTTATTAAGCTTCTGGATAAAATGATCGACAGCGGGAAGGACCCGGTTTTTATAGCCAATATTCTTATAGATCATTTCAGGGATATTATGGTACTCAAAAACACTAAAGAGCCCACCAGTGATATGGTTTTTTCGGAAGATGAGATAGAAAGGATAGGAGGCCAGGTGGACAGGCTTTCAAAGGAAGAGGTGCTGTATATCCTTCAGAATTTAACGCATTTGTTGCTTCTGATGAAAAGCGCCATGTTCCCGAGGGCACCGCTTGAGGTCGCCTTGGTGCGGCTGACAAAAAGGGGAGAGATACTTTCACTGCCTGATATAATCGAAGGGCTTAAAAAAAAAGGCATGAGGACCCCGGATACGGCGGGACCCTCGGAAAAAACAGATATTAGTTCAGGGAGAACGGATGAGGATAAACCCCGCACAGGGCATTCTGCGGATAAGTCCGTCCCGGCGGGAGTAAAAGATAAAGAGGATAATATTTCAGTCGGGTTCAACTGGAACGCTGTCCTCAAATATGTAAAAAGCAAAAAAGTTTCCGTATATACTTTTCTTTGTCCCGCGAAACCGGTAGAGATCACGAATAAAAAAGCGGTAATAGGTTTTGGGAAAGAGCATGCATTTAATAAGGAGGTGCTTGAGGCCGGTTCGAATTTGGATATAGTTGAGGAAGCGGTTACCAGAATATCGGGAAAGAATTTGAAGGTGGAATTTTCAGTCCTGGAATTTCTTGGAGAAAGCTCCAAGGCCCCCGAGGAAAAAAAGAAGGCTGCCGAGGAATCCCGGAGCAAGATGAAACCGGCGATAGAAAAGGCCATGGACGTTTTTGGCGGACATCTTGTCCGTGATTACACGGAGGGTGTCTAATGGCCGGAGTTCCCGACGCAATGAAAAAACTGATGTATGAATTTGAAAAAATGCCGGGGATAGGGCCGCATTCGGCTCAGCGCCTTACATCATATATACTTGGAGCTTCTGACGGGGATGTTGACTCTTTGATCAAAAGGATGAAAGAGGTTAAAAAGAATGTTCAATTCTGCGCGGAATGCAATAACTTAAGCGAAACGGAAATATGCCCTATCTGCTCGGATAATACAAGGGATAAGACCGTGATCTGTGTAGTCGAAGAGCCTTCCGGGGTAAGTTCGCTGGAGAAGACGTCAACATACAAAGGATTATATCATGTGCTTCTGGGAGGGCTTTCTCCAATAGATGGTGTCGGGCCGGAAGATCTTAAGATAGAGGGGCTGGTCGAAAGAATAAAAACTTCAGGC
>CAYMTI010000177.1:0-3895 GCA_964393315.1 uncultured Planctomycetia bacterium | reverse complement strand
GAGATAGATCAAAAAGCTTGTTCATCTCATCCTGGAGGTTTTCCATTTCCCTGAAGGGCTGCCACACATCTCTTCTTTGTCTCCAAGGTATGATCGCCATAATTACCACCTCCTGATATATTTTCTTTTTTTAGCACTCCCGCCTTGAGAGTGCCAGCATATGATTAATATTTTATCTCTTTTTTGAATTATGTCAAGACCTTCTGTAATGATTTTTTTACTTTTTTCGCAGATAATGGCAAGAATCGATCTATTTACTTATTTCAACGTATCGCTCAAGGTAGCGGCCATGGATGCTGGAAAAGCGGCTGTTATTATCCTTTTAATTGCCAGCGTATTATCTATTCCCCAGGGGCATTTATCTATTATGCTCAACAAAACCCCCACAACAATGACCGATAAGAGATATGTCACGACCACTCTCTTTATATAATCAAAAACATGCCCTTTAATATTATATCGGTAAAAATTGAAATAAATGAAAAGTGCCAGGAACAATATCGATAGCACTCCAAGGCAAGCCACTTTGTAAAAGGATAATTCCTTACCCAGTATCCAGGTTTCTTCGGTCAACCCCACCGGCATAGCCAGAACAGTGGCCCCTATTACTATCTGCATGATATCCCGGGGCTTTAATTCCACCATAAAAGGAGACATGATAGTATGAATTACCTTTCCCGAGGAATCTTTTACTGTGACTATTTTCTGTAAATAACCACCTATACGTTTAACAACGGGTTTATTGTTTTCCATAACCATCTCCTTCTCACAGGACTCTCTGTGAAATATTTTTTTATCTTTTTAATTTTCGCTATTCATTCACAACGGAGTTCACTATATTCTCGTTGGTATCATAATAATAAGTGAATATGCCTGCTTTTTTCCAGACTCTTTTATCGTTCTTATACGCTACCACTTCATAATACTCCCCGTTATCGTTCCAATAATACCAGGTGCCTTCTTTTTTCCCGTTCGTATATTGTCCTTTACCGTAAATTTTGCCGTTTTCCAAACCGTATTGAAAGCTTACAGGGCCTTGTTTTTGACCGTTCTCATAGTTCCCGACTTCCCAGTTCCCTTCCCCTGAACGGCCGGGCCCTATGCTGTGTTTATACTGCCCCTTCAGCTTACCCTTGTCATACGTATTTATCACGGACAATGTGCCGTCTTCATCGCTGTAACTCATCACTTTTCCATGATAAACTACCTTATACCATATATCTTTCTTATCCAGGTTGTTGAACATATCGAAATACTCGATTCAGCCATTTCGTTTCCCCAGAAAATTTCCAATAATATCTTCTTTACTGTATATCTTATGATGGTATTGCATAATCTCCAAGAACGGCACTTCCACTACAGCCCGGGCCACTGTGATATAGTCAAATTCCATATACAACCTGCCATCCGGACGATAAAGTTTATAATGCCTGACAGTAGGATCTTCCACGTCAACGATCCTTTCTTTTTTCCTCTCTAATGTCTTTTTTACCTTTTTCCCGATCTTATCGGATATTTTATCCTCATCTATTTTTTTATCGTCTACGGATCTTTTCCCGGAGGCTTTTCCATTTCCGGCTTTCTCTTCTTCCTGCATCTGCTGGACTTCTTCCTCTATAAGCATTATAAGCTCTTCCCGGGAGATTTCCTCATTATCTTCCTCTGACATCATCTCTCCCATTTCTTTCGCTACCTGTTCGGCTAGAAGGCTTGTTTTCTCTCTTCCGTTCTCTTTACCCTCGTATGTATATCCTCCGTTATCCGAGTATTTCCAGACTATAGCGCTATGCGCGTCACCGTTCTTATCCGTCCATTCAACTCTGAATGACCGGGAAAGAGCCGAAGTTATAACTATACTTTCTTTTATCGCCTTATTCACAGACTCGCCGATCAGTCCTGAATGACTGAAATCCGGACGTGTTTTAGAATAAGCACTTGTCTGAAGCACCTTAGGCGCGTCGCCGAGAACCGCGTAAACTATTCCTTTACGAACGGCATCATAATATATAACATATCCGGGATTCAATTTTGAGGGAGGCTCGGCCGGTCCGGCTTTAAGACAAGTATCCCCTTTCCAGTAACCCGCGTTAACATACTGCCAGCTTTTTACCGGCTCCGCGCTGAATCCGGCTTTTTTATTTATCGGGGTTTCCCAGTCAAAACGTTTAACAATAAGTTTCTTTGCCGCGGCGTTATATTTCCCCACATATTTATTTTTGTCGCCGAAAGTCTGGTCCTCATCCGACGCCAGGCATTCCACATCCGTGTAGCCGCCATATTTGTTAACAGTAGCGGACCATTTAAAGCCGTCCGTATCCGTCCATGAAATATCATATCCTCTTGGCGATACTTTTGTTATTTTTATACTGTCTTTCCGGACCTTACCGTAAGACTCGCTTATCGTTCCCGAATGCGAGTAATCATTTTTATCCTTCACAAAAACACTCGAAACTTTTGTGTCCTGGCCCGTACCCAGCACGGCGTAATGAAGGCTTTTATCCGAATTTCCGTAGTAAATAAGATACCCGGGGTTAAACGCCGTTCCTTTTTCTATGGGCCCTGTATAAAGGCATGTCGAGGGGTTAAAATACCCTACGTTCGTATAATCGAAATACGCGCCTTTAACGAATCCCGCGTCCTTGTTAAGCGGGGTCTTCCAGTCATACCTTTCCACCGCGAGCCCTCCACCATTAAGTTCACCTTTATAAACGTTCATATTTCCCGTAGGGGTCTCGAACTTCAGGCCTTCTTCCACCTCTATCTCCTCATTCTCTTCAGGCATATCTTCTTCCATATATTCTTCTTCTATCGCTATAGTCTCATGTTCCTCGTCCACGTTACCCCATTCGTCAGTTACTGTAAGAAGCACGCCGTAAACCCCCAGTTCCGAATAAAAACGTTTCACCTCAAATCCGTATACTTCCTCGTAAGAACCGTCCTCTTTCTGGAACGTCCATTTAAATTCCCTTTTATCGTTGTTATCGGGATCTCCCGTCGTAGCGCGAAAAGTAACTTCTATACCGTGAGGATCAGAATCGAAAGGTATTTCGGGAAGCGCGGGTGCCGTTTCCCAGTATGCCTTCAAATCCCTCAAAGCAAGCTCCAGGGGAATATCTATCTCGGCTTTTTTCCCTTCATATTCGGCTCTTACCGTCACGACAGTACCCGGTTCCGGAGTATAACTTTCAGCCTCAGTCAAAGAGATCTCGCCTTTATCCACTTTTACATTTTCTCCAGAAACGACTTCCCACAGGGCATATTCCGTAACATCGGCTTCGCTGTTATCGGAATATTCCGTCAAAGCCTTGACACGCACGATATCGTTGTCTTTGCTGAGCAGGCCTTCCCCTTCTATTTCCAGGGTAAGTCCTTCAAGTGTCACCGCGTATACCTCGGCCGTCTCCTTTCGTTCGCCTATGACATCCCCGTCCCGTTCGATCGTGAAAGTAACAGAGAGCGTACCGTTTAGAGTGGGGATAAAAGAAGCGTGGTCCTCACCCTGGCCTTCAAACCCTTCATATTCAACACCGCTTATCGTCCAGGAGTATTTCGTACCCTCTTTTTCCGGCAGATCGAATTCCGCCTTGACCTTCACTTCATCCCCTTCATAAATATCCTCGTCTTCGGGAAAGATAACGATATCCGTAACTTTCGCGGAATATCTTGCCTTTATTTTCCGTAAGGTCTCCCGGTATTTTTCCTCCCACAGGTCCGCTTGATTACTCAGATCCGGCTCGGCCAGTTTCCGGTATTCCATGAGAGCTTTCATATCATCTTTATCTCTTTTATCCGCCCAGTCAAAACTCCCTTTTATCTTTGTATGTTCCCCCCGGACCTCTTAGATCATATCAGCGTACCTGACCGCAAGAGTAGTATTGGTCCCGGCCGCCATCTT
>CAYMTI010000176.1:0-3913 GCA_964393315.1 uncultured Planctomycetia bacterium | reverse complement strand
TCCGGATATTTAACTGTCAAAGATCTTTTCTGAACCGATTCCTGTTCAACGGCAGGATCCCAATCAGACCGCCTGTCATATTTGGAAAATTTATCCTCTGCGACCTTTATGGCCTCTTCGGCCCGTACCCCTCCGGATATGCCAATAACTATCCGTTCGGGAGTATAAGCATCGCGATGATAAGCTATAACATCTTCCCGGGTCAATAAAATAAATTTCTCTTCCTCTCCTATAATAGGATATCGGTATATATTATCTTCATAAGCGATACCGAAAAGTTTCCTGACCCTGTTGCTTATCGGGTCATCTTTGCGAAGTCTTATCTCGTTAAGCACTACCTGCTTTTCCATTTCGACTTCCTGTTCGCTGAAAACCGGATCCATTACCATATCCGATATCAACCCGAAAGCCCGCTCAAAATTTTGCGCGGGAACGACAATATGATATTCCGCGGAATCAAGACCCGTAGAGCCGTTAACTATCCCGCCCATCTGCTTTATCTCTGCACGTATCTGTTCCCCCGTTTTTGTACTGGTCCCTTTGAAAAGCAGATGTTCCAAAAAATGCGAGATCCCAGTACCGGCATACTTCCCTTCATTACTTAGCCCGGACAACACCCGGAACTGTATAGTAACAAGAGGAGTGTCCGGCACATAAGCGCTTATGACCGTAGCTCCGTTAGGCAATATCTTTTCGTAGAGATCTGGTGTAACCTTCTGCGCGCAAAGGGTTGAGGAAAAGAATAAAGCGCATAATATGGGAATTGCTGTTCTTAATTTCATGACCGTTATATTGTAACGGCTCATAATAGAAACGTCAACTCGGTTCATTTGTTCAATTTTTCATATCCGTTGGCATTATTATTCCCGTTCTCCAGTCTTTGTGTCTTTATCATACTTGAACGATGGGTCAACTTGATCGCAAGATCGTCTATGATAGAATATATGCTCGGGATGATTATGAGCGTCAACGCCGTAGAGAACATAAGCCCCCAGGAAATAGCAAGTGCCATGGGAACAAGGAACGGATCTTTTCCCCCTATACCATAAGCCACAGTGGACAGTCCGCCCACAGTCGTGATCGTGGTCAAAAGAACGGGCCTAAGCCTCATTTGACCTGCCTGTATTATGGACTCACGCCTGGGCACACCTTCTCTTCTGAGTTTGTTGATAAAATCTACAAAAACTATTGAATCATTTACGACTATACCATTAAGACTTACTATCCCCAATATAGCCATAAAAGAAAAAGGCTGGCCGTGTAACAAAAAAGCTATGATAACACCTATAAGTCCGAATGGTATCGCAAGAATAACAACAAAGGGCTGAACAAGAGATTTTAAAAAACTGGCAAGCAGTAAAAACACCAGCAAGGCGGCGAAAAAAAAGGATTTCCCAAGGCTTTTCAATGAATCGATCGTCTCCTCCTGTTCTCCTCCGTACTTAACCGTATAACCCAGATACCTGTCGGAAATATTTTCAAAGTTTTTCTTTAATTTTTTGTTTACTTCTATAGATGTTGTTTTTTTTGTGTCAACATTACACGAAGCCGTTACAACTCGCTTTCCATCAAGATGGTGTATAGTTGTAGTACCCGGAACTTTTTTAATATCCGCGACATTTTTTAAAGGTATAAGATTGCCAAACTTATTAGCTACTACGATCTCATCAAAAACAGACATGTCCGCCGTCTCATCTTTTGAGAACCTTACCGTTACATCCGTTTCCTCTTCCGCTTTTACCGGTTTTATTTTTGTAGCGATACCGCCCTCGAAAACAGCTCTGACAGTACTTGCTATCCTGCCTATTGTCAAACCGGCAAGGGCAGCCTTATCGTGATCAACCTTGACCCTTATTTCCTCTTTCCCGGGTTTATGATCCCAGGTGATATCCGTAGCCCCGTCTATAGTCTCAAGATAATCCATATACTCTTTAGATATACGGTCAAGCACTTCAAACTCTTCTCCCCGGATCTTGGCTTCTACAGCTTTTCCTACAGGAGGGCCGGTTTGAGGTTTATCAAATCTCAGGTCTTCAAATCCTTTAATATCGGCTGACTTCTTCCTTATTTCCTCGATTATTTCCTCTACCTTCCTCTTCCTATCCTGTTCGGCGGTCAAATACACCGTTATCTGGGCAAGATTGCTTGCCTGTCCCGAAAAAGGATCATTCCGGTCTTCTTCCATCTTCCCGACCGTAGTAACAAAAGACTCTAGTTCCTCATCCGGGAGCTGTGAAACTATCTCTTCCATAGGCGCTACCATTTTATTTGTCACCTCAAGCGGCGTACCTATCGGAGCTTCCATCCTGACAAAAAAGAAATTTACCCCTGAACTTGGAAAAAGAACGAATTTAATAGCCGTACCGGCTAGAAATATACAGGTAATGAGAGTTACCGTAAAGCCCGCCAGTACGATATATTTATGTTTAATGGCCCTTTTCGCTATCCCCGTGTAGCCAGCAATGAGGGCCTTGAACCATTTCATATCTTTTTTTACTCCACGGGGCCGGCCGTTCTTATCCAGTTTTATTCTTACAAAATCGGCCATATGGCTGGGCAGAATAATAAACGCCTCCGCCAGAGAGGCCAGAAGAGCTACTATTATAACTATAGGTATGTTCTTTATGAATTTCCCAATGATACCCGACATAAAGAGCAATGGGGAGAACGCTATTATAGTGGTAAATATCGCCGCGGTTACCGGGCCGATCACTTCTTCGGTACCTTTTATAGCAGCCTGTCTGGCCGGCATACCATTCTCCATATACCTGTAGACATTTTCAGCGACAATGATACCGTCATCAACCAGCATACCTAGAACAACGACCAGCCCGAACATGCTTATGAGATTTATGGTCATACCGAACAGACTCATAAAAATGAAAGTAGAGAAAAAAGCTATAGGTATTCCAAGCACTGTCAAGAGTGCCAGTTTCTTATCCAGAAAAACAAGCATAATGGTTATTACAAGTATAAGCCCGCCTATAGCGTTATTTTTAAGGACATTAAGCCGCCTGCGGACAAAGAATGAATAGTCATTTATAAAATCCACTTTTAAGTTATCCGGTATTTTTGACAAAAAGTCGTTTGCCCTGACCTTTATCTCATCCACTATCTTTATGGCGTCCCCTGACTCCTTTTTCATAACAACAAGATTTATGGATCTCTTCCCCCAGGTCTTATTTATAACGTTCTCATCCTTAAAGGTATCTTTAACATATCCGATATCCTTTATGCGAAGCCAATTCCCGGAATCATTGGCTCTTATAATAACATTCTCTATCTCTTCAGCATCATTGAACTCTCCTGTCGTACGAACACTGAATTCCGTGGTTTCCGTATCTATCTTCCCTGCCGGTACACTTATATTCCTTGAAGCGAGCGCGTCCTCGATCTCATCTATAGAAACGTAATATTCTTTAAGCTTCTCCGGGTCAACAAGTATCTGCATCTCTCTGTCTCTATATCCGTCTTTTTGGACCTTGGCGACACCCTTAATATCCTCAAGTACATCCTCAAGATTATCTGCATATTCTCTCAGTTTATGTTCCGTAACCTCTCCGGACAAAGTAACCTCTATTATCGGATACTGTTTGCTTGTAACTTCTGTAACAATCGGATCCTCAACATCTTTTGGAAGGTCTTTTACCCTGTCAACAGCGCTTTGTATATCACGTATGACTTTCTGTTTATTGGACTCATCCGGATCTATTTTCACAAAGAGCATACTCATTCCCAGCGCTGAATTTGAATTAACCTCTTTTATGCCGTCAACTTCTTTCAGTTCTTTTTCAATAGGTACAGTTATAAGTTTCTCAACATCCTCGGGCGTAGCGCCCGGATAAACGGTCGAAATACTCACCATATCGAATGTCACATTCGGAAATATTTCCTTAACCAGCCCCATAACTAC
>CAYMTI010000175.1:0-3925 GCA_964393315.1 uncultured Planctomycetia bacterium | reverse complement strand
GATCTTGTCGATGAGAGCGAAGTCGTGGACGCTGCCGACGCCACCTTCCTTGAAATACTCGCTGATCGACTAAAAAAAAACTGCCTGGAGCTATATAACGAAGCGCTGACATCAGAGATTTACGGCGTTCCTGAAGGCCAGAATCTTTTGAAAAGGGAAAATACACAAAGTTTACTTGCCGAGGCCGAAAGACTTGCGGAACAGGTAGATAAAAACGCGCTTTACAGTAAAGGGTCCGGAGATGAACTTGTGTCGCTTGCCGGAGAAGTAGATGTTCTGGAAACAGTGCTCGGTAAAATAAAAGACGCGGCTAATACCATATTCGTTACAGACGAAAACGATTTTAAAGACCTTATCGCTCTATGGAAGACTGCGGTATCTGATTATAACAGGTTCGTATCAATAAGCGAGGCCGCGGAGAAACTTGCTGCCGACAACCCGGAGAATACAAATATATCGTCCAAGAACGTACTCATACAAAGTTACGACAATACGATGAAAGATCAATTAGAGGTTATAGACGCGCGGATAGGTGACGCGATCGTAAATGTGCCGGAACTGGATTTTTACGCGGCATATTCAGATTACGCCGATATTTCCGGTAGAGTATTTTCTTTGTCGCAGACGATAAGCGGAGATCCGGATGAAGAGATCTGTATCTCCGAACTGGCGGAAAAGACGCTGATGGATATAATGGAAACGGCGCATTCCGCCTGCGGTATATTCAGCGATGATTTCGAAAGCGGTTCAATAAGAGGCTGGGATGATGTTCAGCTTGGTAACCTTTCAGAGGGAGTTACCTCAAGCCCCTCGGTAAATGATATTTTCAGGGGAGATCATGTACTTGAGCTCAGGGGGGATTCCTGGGTTGTGCGAAACCTTGGTGACCTGACTTCAGAAGACTGTGTTACGATAACTTTCCGCGCGGCCGTATCCGCGCTTGAAAGTGGAGAATATCTCGCCCTTGATTTTTATGATGGCACGGCATGGATGGATTCCGTTGCGGCTGTTTCCGCGTCGAATAATGACGCGGGATTCGGCTATGTATCCTGGGAAGTTCCACAGTCCAGCCTGTCTGAGGATAACAGGATAAGGCTGCGTGTTCATGCGGATGGAAGCGCAGATTATTGTATGGTTGATGATATATCTGTACTGACGGATTCGTGGAATACAGTTCCGGAGGAAGATGTGAAAACGATCAAGGGAACAGTTCCTGACGCCGCAAATCTTGCTTTTGAAACGAAAATAACCCATATGAGTTCAACAGGCAACGGCCAGGAAATGATGTCTATCGCGGCGGCCGATATGAAAACAATAGAAACCGCGTCTGTTATAGCCGCAAGGGAAAATGATCTGGAGACTGTAACGTCTCTCCTGGCGGCCGTTGACCCGTCAGCCGGGGCATTAGATTTTATCCTGGATCTATCCGAACCCGCCGGACTTAGCGGTTCCGATATCGATAAATTGGAAAGCTATGTATCCGATACCGGGGTGCAGGTTGACGCAATGATCGAACACGCGGCATACGATGATATAGTCCTGAACGGAGGATCTTTATTGGCCGGTCAGATCGCTGTGTCAAACGCTATTGAAACGATAGAAGGGAGGATCGGTCTCCCCGATATGGCGGAAGGGCTTGAGGGTATAACGGAGATCAATGATATCTTACTCGGGCTTTCGCAACAGGATATGATGGATGTTTCAACTGCCGCGGCAAATGATCCGTACAGTGTAATGTACGGGACGATAGCCGCGGCCGAGGCGGAGCTTTTAGACCGAAATCAGAATATGATAAGAGAATTGGGAAAAGAACTTTTCAGGGAAATTGACGCCGCTGACAGGAACGCGTCGGTATCCGTTCTTATGACCTTATATTCGGATCTTCTCTCCGTTCTGGAGATAAAACTTGCTTCAGCCGGGGATGCCATGGAAGCACGGGCATGTCTTGAAATGGCCGAAGCTGCCGCCGCTAAGGCGAAAGAAACACTAAGCCGTGCGATAAATACAGCCGGGGCGTTTCCCGCGGATAAGGATGTGTGCGGATCGGTAATCGAGATGTCTGATATTTCCGCCACTATATCAGCCGCGGCCGTGTCTTTGAGGAATACTTTCGCTGAGTCCTGGTCCGATGATTATGTGCTTGACGAAGAGGGTTTGCTTTTCAGCTCTTCCTATACCACGACACCAGAAGGCAGTGTTATGATGACAGCTACTTTGACCGATCCTGAAAACGGGCATCTGATGGAATTCAAGTTCAAAGACAGGAGCCTTATCTCGATTTCGGATATGACAGACGGGGTAACGGTTAACGTGAATAAAAACAACTCGACATTTACAATGACATCCTCCGGCGGTTTATTCTGGTCCGTGGATATGCCCGATGGACGGGTAGTAACTCTTGATGACCGTTTTTCAGGCGCTTCGACGGCCGCAATACCCGAAAACACACCTGAATGGTCTTGGAAAGTGTTCCAGTTCATACAGGGTGTTGATTTCAGTGAACTGGAAGGGGATCACACAGCTTCTTTCAGAGATTTTATTATGCTACAGAAAATAATGGAGACCGTGACCGGATTTTTCTCTGAGGTAGTGCAGGCTTATCACTTCTCGCTGCAAGATCAACTTTCATCGCCGGAAGCGGCGAAAGTTGAATATTATATGCCTTTCATCCAGATGTTAAAATCGATGAACCCGATGATCCTGGCTGACGGGGGGATAGGAGCTATATCTTCGTGGATAACCGCGCAGGGCGCTGAAATAACGAATTGCGCCATGGACGCGCTTCTCGGGTATTTCGAGTCAAGCAGCGTCGGAACGAGTATAGAACACATTACCGCGGAGGCCGTAATATCAGATGTTTTAACCGGACTTATTTCTCCTGTTTCCGTAGGTAAGATAGAGACTACGATGTTCACTTTGAAATCCTCGGCCGCAGCTAACGGGGTAGAGCTGCATGGTGTCAGTACGGATATAGATGGCATGTCAGCAAGGCAAATGCCGCTGATCGCGCTTATCGAGGAAGGAATGACGGATCATATGGTGCTTGTCACTTCTGTGACTACTACCGGCGTTTCATATGTATCGGGAGGCGAGGAGGTCAGCGTTTCCAGGGTCGATTTCAGCGAGAAATTCAGCGGATATATACTCGCTCAGGAACCCGCGAATACAGCCGGGGGAGAAGAAGAGATCGCGGATACGGATCTTATGCGGATCGCCGGATCTGTTGCCGACGTTCTTGAAACTAAAACCGATAATCTTGTGGATTATTTAAAAGATCTGAAATCATATATGGACGGGGTGAAGGATAATATAAAAGATTCACTGAATGGGCTCCAGGCCCAGCAGTACATGAATTTTGCCGAAGCGATAAATCTGGAGATCGCAGACGACGCCGATTACCTTGAGCTGGAATCCCTGGCGTATCCGGACAACTCGACATTAAAGGCCAATATGAGTGAAGGCAAAACCATTAAAAGTCAATCCGAGACTGCTTTTGCCCAGATCCAGTCCGAGTATGAAAAGATAGTTTCAAATGAAACGAAGGCTAATATTGAATTAAGTAAGGCCGTGGCGGCGCTTGAATCCATAAACGATATTTATGTAGAGGTGGCTTCGGAACTTGACAGGATCGGTATGACAGTTAACCTGGCGCCATATAAAGCTATTATCTCAGCGGCTAAGGGTGCTATAAGCAGTTATGCCGGGGAATATCCAAAGAATCTGGTCCTTATGGAATGTAAGACAGAGGCAGAGGCTATAAAGGACGAAGCCGATAATATCGAAGCGTACATAAAGAATATGACGTCAGGGCCGGAATTTAAAAATGCCGATGAAATAAGCCGGGCGGACGTTAATAATGACGGGATAGTTGATAGTAACGATACTACAGACCTTAATGCCGCTTTTGGTAAGATCGTGAATATGA
>CAYMTI010000174.1:0-3952 GCA_964393315.1 uncultured Planctomycetia bacterium | reverse complement strand
ATGGTTAGATTATGTTCGGCTTTTCCCCTGTCATTGTCAAACCTCTTTGATACATCCATGTATTTAGGACTGCAGCGTTTAAAAGGTCAACAACAATAAGGCCCCCGTATTTCAGTTTTGTTCGAGCGTTCCCCCCAAAGTTCACATGCTTTTTGCCTGCAGCCCAAATATCAGCAAAAAAACCTGTTGTCTGTGCCTTGGCGGTTTTATCGGAAAATATAGGGGACAAGAGAGTATCATCGGTTTTCTTTACGTAAAATACTTTCTGAAGTAAAACAGTGAAAACTAGCGTTAAAAAAATATAGAATACAACATGCGAATATATACCCAAAAAATCCCAAACATCGAAACTGAAGTCTCTTACTGCTCCCCATCCGCTGTATGGACGGCTTTTATCCTGCATAAAAAACAAACTTGGAGCTATCGCATGCGAGATAAACATGAAGCCCATAAAACAGGTAAGCATTATATTTTTATAGCGAACTGCGCACCAAAACATGCTGCCGAATATTATCGACAAAATACACCAAAGAAACAAAGCGTCAAAAGCTTTCAAAGCGGCAAAGTATACAGCTAAGATTAACCACAATAAAGTAACTATACTAATTTCTCTAACTTTAAATCCTACCATTTTTATTACCCCAATAAGGCCAGTACTGTATACTTTATACCGGTCTTTCTCCTCGTCAATCCCTTCGGGATATTATCCCAATTATTAAGCTAAAATTGCTAACTTTCAAGGGTATCCTTACTACCAAACACTCCCACTTTAGCTAACGGCAAACCATCGCCACATATACATTCTTTTTAGATGTTTTCGATTTTCCATAATTACTACCCAAACTCCAGACGTTTTATGTTAAGCCTTTGCTCGTCGTATGTTATTTCTTTATTTCAAATTGCGCCTTCATCATCTCATATACCCTTTGGGAAACAAGTAATGCCATTTCCACGCAGTTCTTATAATATAATCAATGCTAGAATGTACTGGTTCCCATCCTAAAACATCATTAGCCTTCGAAAATGATCCAATCAACTCTTTAGGATCACCTGGCCGTCGCTTCTTTATTTCGAATGGGATCTTATGCCCAGAAATTCCTTCACAAACCTTGATAATTTCTAGAACAGAAAAACCTCTTGCATTAGCAAGATTACAAACAGTAGAAGGTTTGTCCTCAAATAAATACTCCAACGCTAAACTGTGTGCTACAGCTAAATCCATAACATGAATATAATCCCTTATACAAGTCCCATCCAACGTATTATAATCACCTCCAAAAACAGTTAAAGATCCTGGAGATTTTTGTTTTAATTCAGGGAATTTTTGAATTAGTGCTTGCCGCAATACCAAGGGTATAATGTGTGTTTCGGGATCATGATCTTCACCAATAGTTCCGGTATCTAACGCCCCGGCTGCATTAAAATAACGTAAAGCGCAATATCTTAATTTTCCGGCAGAATCCAAATCTGCCATAATCTGCTCAAACATAGCCTTAGTATGTCCATATGGACTAATAGGTGCAACGGAACAGTTTTCATCTATAGGTAAATAATCTGGATGACCATATACTGCGCAAGAAGACGAAAAAACAATTTTGCTGACATCATGCTCAAGCATGGTTTCCAATAAAACAATGCCATTTGCTATATTGTTCGAATAATATTTTAAAGGATTCTTAACAGACTCTCCGACATATGCATTAGCACATAAATGTACCACGGCATCAATTTTATTGTCTTTAAAAACCTTTGATAAATTTTCACGGTTCCCGATAGAAAAATTATTGAATTCCACATTTTCAGGCACAGATTCTAAATGCCCCGTGGACAGATCATCTACTATGAACAGTTTATAACCATATTCCAATAAAACTCTAACTACATGACTACCTATATATCCAGCTCCCCCGCAAACCAATATATTTTTTCTATCTTTCGGCATCATTCGCCTCCCTGAACATTGTTTATCTTCTCAAGCACTTCCCTTACTAAACATTCTACTGGCGAATCTGCAACAAGTATAATATCAGCATATTCCTGTGTAGGAAAGATATAGCGCATATACATTAAAATAACTGACTGATGAAATCGTCTTTCTACGGCTATAGGCGTTCTTCCTCTTTCCTCTACGTCCCTTATTTTACGTCGCTCAAGACAAGTTTCCCAATTTAAACTCATAAAAACCCTTATGTCAAAATTTTCTCGAACTTTTTCCCAAAAAAGAGCGAATATCCCCTCTACAAAAATTATCTTCCCCTTTGGATCAATATGTTGCGCTGTTTTATCGCGTGTATGAGTAACAAAATCATACTTTGGCATATCAATGGTTTCTCCTTCACTAAGAGCATAAATATGATCGGCCAAAAGATCTTTGTCAATCGAATCCGGATGATCAAAATTTTTTAAATTTCTCCTGCTAATTGTGATATGCCCTAGGTCTTTATAATAGTTATCTATGGGAACAACAAAACTTTTGCGCGGCAACAAAGCATCTTGTAAGTGTTTACAAAGATACCCTTTCCCCACGCCTGAACCACCAGCAATTCCAACAATAATCTGTTTTTGCACAATTTTTATCCTATGATGTCATATCTGGTAATATTAAAAGGTTTATATTTGCACATTGGTCTTGTTATGTAGCAGGCATATCTTTGTTATCCGATTTTAATTATTCTGCAGTAACTCTTTGAAGTATGCTATAGTTTTTTTCAACCCGTCTTCCAGTTTCACTTTGGGTTGCCACTTTAATTCTTCTTTTGCCAAAGTTATATCCGGTTTTCTTTGGAGCGGATCATCTACAGGTAACGGCTTATATACAATTTTCGATTTAGCCCCTATCAGATCAATTACTTTTTCCGCAAGCTCTAAGATAGTAAACTCATCGGGGTTTCCCAAATTAACCGGCCCATTAAATCCTTTTTGGAATTCATCATTTCTATCATCCCGGCTATAAGATCATTCACAAAACAAAAACTTCAAGTCTGTTTACCTTCACCAAATATTGTTATATCTTCTCCCTTTAAGGCTTGTACTATAAAATTTGAGACTACTCTGCCATCTTTTGGATGCATAGCCGGTCCATATGTATTGAAGATACGAACTATTTTTATCTCTAAGTTATGCTGTCTATAATAATCTAAAAATAATGTTTCCGCGCATCTTTTGCCTTCATCATAACAGGCCCGTGGACCTATTGGATTGACATTCCCGTTATAGTCTTCTGTTTGAGGATGAACACTTGGATCCCCGTATACTTCTGAAGTAGACGCCTGCAATATTTTACATCTTAATCTTTTCGCGTTTCTTAACATATTAATAGCTCCCATTACAGAAGTTATTGTAGTATGAACCGGATCAAATTGATAATGAACAGGACTTGCGGGACATGCCAGGTTATATATTTCATCCACTTCCAGATAAGTGGGCAAACAAACATCATGACGAAAAAGTTCGAAATAGGGATCACTTAAGAGATGTTCTATGTTTCGTTTTCTTCCAGTAAAAAAATTATCCAGGCAAATTACCTCGTTCCCTCGTTCAAGAAGTTTTTCACATAAATGAGATCCTAAAAACCCTGCTCCCCCTGTAACCAATATACGTTTCTTCATCTTTATTTTCCTTTCTGACAAAAAAGATTAATTTTATCAAATTTCTTAGTTCCCCTAATCCAAGGATATCTCGTCTCTCCAACATAATTCTTTGATCCTGGATACTTCCAGCATCTTGCGGGGTGTCCCGTCCGGTTTAGAAGCATCCCATTCGATCTCGCCTTTGAAATCCGTTATGTTTTCGTATTGCGTCGTGCGTCCATAGTGTAACAACTTGGCCGTATTGCGTATCATGTTGCGCTTACCCCAGACGGAGTTATTTTCATATTATGGATCCCCGCTTGGAACGTTTCGAGGATGACAATATCTATCAGCCTCTCCCCTCATACCATTTATAGACCATA
>CAYMTI010000173.1:0-3962 GCA_964393315.1 uncultured Planctomycetia bacterium | reverse complement strand
GTCCATCATGATTAAGAAGCTGAGGCTAAAGAGGGCAAACCTGCGGAAGAAGCACCAAAAGAAGAGAAAAAAGGTGATGCCAGAATGCCAAAAAGCACTAAAAAACCGAATCCTGGAGAATGTGCTGGATGTGGCAAGCCTATTGCTAAAAGGTTATGGTATTACAGGGATCTTTCTTTTTACTGCACAAAAAAATGCTATAAAAGAAAAATAGAATCCGACAGGAAAAAAGCCGAGGAAGAAGCTGCCGGAGCCGAGAGTAAAGCGGAATAGACCTTTAGAAAATTATGGTATTTAAATAGAAAGGGAGCAGCTAAAAACTGGTCCTTTTCTATTTGCTGGTTATTGATCTTTTTAATGGATACAAAACAACATATATAATGCTTTTTTAGCTAACAGGTGAAACGCTCCGCAGTTAAATCGGTTTTTGATATTAAATAAATTTAAAATAGCTCTTAAAGAAACCAGATCTATCTTGACCTACAGGCGTTCTATCGGCGGACGCAGGTAGAGTTCCTTTAAAGTCTCTCTTTTCTGCATTGAAAAAATATTCCCTCGTGTTATAATAAGCACAGTATGGATAATGATTGTATATTCTGTAAGATAATCAAAAAGGAAATACCAGCAAAGGTAGTTTTTGAGAATGAATATGTTATCGCATTCAATGATATAAACCCCGTAGCGGATATTCATCTTCTGGTGATACCGAAGAAACATATTGAAACACTCAATGATCTGGAAAATGAGGATATCCCGCTGGTGGGTAAGATATTTATGGCCATAAAAGAACTTGCCCGTCAGCGAGGAATATATTCGAATGGATATCGTGTAATCGCGAATTGTAACAAAGATGCCGGACAAGATGTTTTTCATCTGCATTTTCATCTTATCGGAGGTAGAAAATTAACGTGGCCTCCAGGGTAAAGCGAGATTTAAAAGATCGGATAGTAGGTACTTCTTTATTAGAGGGACTTAGTCAAAGGGTATAGCGTTTTATTTGTGATGTTATTTAAATTATTATTGGCATAAGATATGATCTAAAATAAGGTATGGGGGTATCAATGGTAGAAAAAAAGGAACGTCGTGAATTTCCGCGGATCAGAGATGAAAATATTGCTGTTAAATTAAGCGGGGAGGGATTTAATACGATCTCACAAAGCCTGGACGTAAGTGCGTCAGGTATTTATTGTAAAGTTGACAGACCTATTCCTGTGATGAGCCGGCTGCAGATAGTACTTACCATACCCGGGAAAAGTCCGTCAGCGCCTTCTAAGACCCTTAATGTAGAAGGTGTAGTGGTCAGGCAGCGTTCCGTAAAAAAAGACGCAAAACCGGTTTATTATGATATTGCCATATTTTTCAACTGTCTTACCCAAAAGGAACGGAACATATTAATGGATTATATAGACGAACGGGCGGGGACAGTTTAAATAATGGTTATTACAAAATATCGGGACTTCAGGACTTCCGGGAAAACGGATATAATTGATATAACGGATGAATGCAGCATGATCGTTAAAGACAGTGGTATTTCCCGCGGAATGATCAATATTTTCAGCCCCGGATCAACGGCAAGTTTGACAACTATTGAATTTGAGCCTAATCTTGTTAAGGATTTCAAGGCTGCATTAGAGATAGTCGCGCCTTTTGATAAGATATATGAACATGGTAAGACCTGGCACGACGATAACGGCGCCAGTCATATCAGAGCTTCTCTCATGGGGCCTTCTGTTAATATTCCTGTTGATGAAGGTGATATTATACTCGGTACTTGGCAGCAGATAGTTTTATGTGATTTTGATACCCGTCCAAGGAACAGGAAGTTGGTGTTCCAGATTATCGGAGAATGATTTTTGATATGGGTGAGCTTACAGACAGTAAACCGGTAAAACTCATAACCAGCATAATTTACAGGGATGATAAGCTTTTAGCCGAATCAGAGGCTTTTCTTGTAAAAGAATATGGGGAGAAGGAAGATCTTGAAGCAACTTTTCCCTTTGATCAAACCGGTTATTACGAGAAAGAATTCGGGAAAGATCTCAAAAGAAAATTATTGTGTTTCAGAGGACTTATTACGCTGGATAGCAGCGGGAAGATAAAAGTATTCACCAATGATGTTGAGCGGACTTTAAGCTTAGTAGGCAGAAGGAGAGTGAATATAGACCCCGGATATGTTACAGAGGCAAAAGTTGTTCTTCTCACCACTAAGGATTATTCACATCGTGTTTATGTCGGGGATAAGATATTCGCGGAAGTTACTCTTTATTTTCAGAATGGTTCTTTCAGACCATGGCCATGGTCTTATCCCGATTACGCTTCAAACGAACTGGTGGGGTATTTTAACGATGTAAGGGCCCGGTATAGGGAAGATCTAAAAAGGATAAAGAAAAGCCGGTAAATATGTTTCTTAAAAAAAAGAACATTCCTGTCATAATATTTTCAGTAGTTATAATAGCAACTGTTTTTTTGTCCAGTATACTCCTGTTCAGTATGTATTATCTGTGGAAAGAAAAAAAAGCATTTCGGAATTATGACAATTCAATTTACGCTATTACTGCATCACTTTTTAACGAGTATATAGCGGTTTCTGATATTCTGATCGTTCCGGGAGAAAAAGGCAAATTCGGCGGGCGGCCGCTTATTGAAGGAAGAATAAACAACAACACAGGGAAAACGATCTCATCTGTTCTTATGGAAGTATCCTTTGTTGACGATGCCGGATCTGTGGTATATAAACACAGATTTCATCCTTTTGGTACCGGGCCTGGGAATAAAGACGTCGGGAGTCCTTTGCTTTATCCCTTGATCAATTCAACGGACAATATGCTTTTGCCCGGTGATAGCATTTCTTTCCGTCATATGCTGGGAAATTGTAATAATAGTTTAGTAGAAAGGATCAAGAATGTTTCAAGGTTCGATCAGAAAGGGATAAGAAAAGATCTTAAAGCCGTATTTGTGATCGTTGGTCTAAGTGTATTATGAAAAAAATAATATTTTTCCTGTCTTTATCCATTGTCGTGATTCTGGTCCTTTTTATAGGAGCGATATTCTACATAGATCTTACCGGGCATAAAGGATATCTGTACAAATTGAGCTCAAATGATATTTCACTTGGAAGTATGAGGCTGGAAAAGTATATCACTGAAAATAAAATAGTCTATAAAGCGGATATTGACATGGAAAATACCCTGGGCTATCCGCATATTATGGAGAATTTATATATTGACAAAAGCTCAAAAGATACCATAAGGATGGAAAAATATCTTATGGGTTATTATGGGGAAAAGGTAAAACAGTATTTTTTCAGAAATAATAAAAAAAGCGGGTACATATATCTGGATCACCCGGAATTTATAAAAATTGACGGCGGATATATAAGCAAAGCCAAGACTTTATTTAATCCGTCAGATCCTGTTTCCTGTATCGCTGTGATAGAAAAATACAGTTTCTGGCGTAAGGGTACGCAATTTATTGATGTCATTATCGCTCCAGAGGCTGCGATAGCTCCGTTCGTTCAGCCCCTGGAAATGTCTTTTATCTGTGACAGTTATGTACAGGGTCCAGGCAGGAAAATTCCTGCCGAAGTTTATTCTATAAGCGGTCCGGGTGTTCCGGATATAACAGTAACGCTGTCCAAGTTTTATCATGATGTCGTTCGTATTGATAACGCTATGTCGGGGGAAAAGATGGAGCTTGTTGCTATTCTTGAATCTCCTTTTGAGCGCTTGAAAGAAAAATTGTATCATTTGTTTGTCAGGATAAAGTTTGTTAAAAACTCTGGTACAATTACTCCCGCCAGAGGGGAAAGCGCTGAGTTTGTCGAGGACAAAGCAGACAAGAGTTTTTCTGAAGGGATAAACCGGGAAGGTATTTTTGTCAATGATGGAACGAAAGTGCTTTCCGGTGATATTTTTTATAAAGGTAAAAAGAATAACTGTAAAGCCAGAATAGTAATAATGCCC
>CAYMTI010000172.1:0-3994 GCA_964393315.1 uncultured Planctomycetia bacterium | reverse complement strand
GATTTAACCTCAAGGAGCGGACGGGCGGTTTCAAGAGCCTGCATAAAATCATCAAGAGGATCTTTATCATTGATCTTTTGGGCTATAGTATCAAAGGACCCGTAAACTATCTTTTCCGCGATCGATTTTTTCCCTCTGTTCATGACCATATTTATGAACTTCCCCAGTGTTTTACTGTTATATTTAGGGTCCGGTAATGGATTTCTTTTTTCTGCTCTACGCCTTCTCATCTCAACCTGTCCTTTTTATTGTTTTGGTTTTTTTGTGCCGTATTTAGATCTCGAACGCCTTCTGGACTCAACACCCGAAGCATCTAATTTCCCCCTCACTATATGATATCTAACACCCGGAAGGTCAGAAACCCTGCCGCCCCTGATCATAACGATAGAGTGTTCCTGCAAATTGTGACCTTCTCCGGGAATATACGCTGTAACCTCTATATTATTCGTCAAACGCACTCTTGCGATCTTCCTCAAAGCTGAATTAGGTTTTTTGGGGGTTCTGGTTCTGACCTGCAAACAAACCCCTCTTCTTTGAGGACACTTCTGAAGCGCCGGAGACTTGGTTTTTGTTTTCACTTCTTTTCTACCTTTTCTTATCAATTGATTAATTGTCGGCATATTTTTCCTCTTTTTTGTTTTTCACTATTACTACTCTTCCGTTTCTTTAAGTTCTTTTTCCTCATGTTTTAAGATCTCCCTTTCGAGCGAGATCTTTCTATGTTCATCATATCCTGTACCCGCCGGGATAAGATGCCCCATGATTATATTTTCCTTAAGCCCTATTAAATTGTCTTCTTTACCTGCGGCCGCGGCTTCGGTCAAAACCCTTGTAGTCTCCTGAAAACTGGCCGCGGAAATAAAACTCTCAGTTGTTAAAGACGCTTTTGTTATCCCCTGTAGAACCGGTTCAGCCGCCGCGGGTTTTTTCTTCTTTTTGAACACGCGCTGATTTTCCTTTTTAAAGATCTGCTTATCGATTTTATCCCCTATAAGAAACTCAGTATCGCCCGGATCGGTTATTTTTACGCTTCGGAGCATCTGACGTATGATAGTCTCGATATGTTTATCGTTTATCTGAACTCCCTGCAAACGATAAACTTCCTGGACTTCGTTAAGCAAATACTGCTGCAAAGCGTGTTCTCCTGAAACCTTCAGAACATCCTGCAGAACGACCGGACCGTCAACAAGCTGTTCTCCTGCCTCAACCCTGTCCCCACGATAAGCATTAAGATGTTTCCCGTGAGGGATCACATATTCTTTTCTCATCCCGGATTCACTCTCTACAATTATCCTTTTCTGGCCTTTTTTAGATTCACCAAACTCAACTATACCTTCGATCTCGCTGATTATAGAAGGATCTTTCGGTTTCCGGGCCTCAAAAAGCTCTGCAACCCTTGGTAGCCCTCCGGTAATATCCTTTGTTTTAGTAAGCACCCTGTGTGTTTTAGCCAGAACATCTCCTGCCTTTACCTGGGCCTTGTCGTTGACCATAATATGCGCTCCTACCGGCAAAGGATAAATAGCCTCAACTTCATCCTTACTGTTGATAAGCAAAAGCTGAGGATGATAGTCCCCCTTCTGATCAACTATTACCTTGTTCTTTACGCTGGTCGCTTCATCTACTTCTATTTTCATCGTAACATCTTTGAGGATATCCTCATACTGTACCTTCCCCTCTATCTCCGTAAGGATAGGTATAGTGTACGGATCCCACTCGGCATATTTAGCGTTTTTCTTTATTTTATCTCCGTCAGCGTAGTCAATATACGACCCTTGAGGAATGGTCTGCCTGTCCAGCTCCCGCCCGTCGGACTCATTGATACTTATCTGACCGTTCCTATTCAGGACAACGAATTTTCCGGCTTCTCTGGATTCAACTACTTTCAAGTTATGATATTTTATAAACCCGTCATCTTTGCTTTTATAAAAAGACTGTTCCACTATCCTGCTGGCTGTTCCCCCTATATGGAATGTACGCATAGTAAGCTGTGTGCCGGGTTCTCCTATCGACTGTGCGGCAATTATCCCCACTGCTTCTCCGGACTCAACCATCTTCCCGGTAGCCAGATTACGACCGTAACATTTAGCGCATACCCCTACCTCGGACTCGCAGGTAAGAACACTTCTTATTCTTATTTTTTCTACCCCGGTATTCTCTATTTTAAGTGCGTGTTCTTCGGTAATGATCTCCCCTGCCTTGACCACAAGCTCATCGGTAATAAGATCAACTATATTGTCAAGAGCAACCCGGCCGATTATCCTCTCTGCCAGCGGAACAACAACCTCATCCCCTTCAATAATAGCCGTTACCGTGATACCGTTAATAGTACCGCAATCATCCTCGCGTATAATAACATCCTGGGCAACATCCACAAGCCGTCTTGTAAGATATCCGGAATCAGCTGTTTTTAAAGCTGTATCGGCAAGTCCTTTCCGGGCACCGTGAGTTGAGATAAAATACTCCAGCACAGTTAACCCCTCACGAAAATTAGCGGTAATAGGAGTTTCTATGATCTCTCCGGACGGCTTGGCCATCAACCCTCTCATCCCCGCCAGCTGACGTATCTGCTGCCGGGACCCTCTGGCCCCTGAGTCGGCCATCATAAAGACAGGATTAAAACTGTCAAGATTCCTGAATACCATATTAGAAACATCTTCCGTAACATGAGTCCATATATCGATTATCTTGTTATATCTCTCACCATCCGTAATAAGGCCTCTCTGGTACTGCCCCTGGATCTTATCAACTTGCTTTTGTGAAAAGGATATCTTGTCTATTTTTTCCTTCGGTACCATAAGATCCCCTATAGCCATGGAAGAACCGGACAAAGTAGACTCTTCAAATCCGAGCTTTTTAAGTTTATCAAGAAGAAGTACGGTCTGACGATGACCTTGCAGCTTATAACAATCGCTGATAACCTGGCTAACTCTTTTTTTGTTCATAGGTTTGTTATAGAACGGCATACCTTCCGGCAAAAGGTCATTAAACATAACTCTCCCCGCAGTCGTTTCGATTATTTCCTCGCCGATGCGCACTTTCACTTTAGCATGTTTATGGACCTCCTCATTCTGGTAAGCCATTATGACTTCACGTCTTGAAGAAAAAACAAGCCCTTCGCCTTTAGCCCCGGAAAGCTGTTTGGTCAGATAATACGCCCCTAGAATAATATCCTGAGAAGGCGTAGCTATAGGTCTCCCGTTTGAAGGTGAAAAAATATTGTTTGCCGCGTTCATTATCAAGCGGGCTTCCATCTGGGCTTCCATCGAAAGAGGCACATGAACGGCCATCTGATCGCCGTCAAAATCGGCGTTGAAAGCCGCGCATACAAGCGGATGCAGCCTGATCGCCTTCCCTTCTATAAGTTTAGGCTGAAAAGCCTGTATACCAAGGCGATGAAGTGTAGGCGCTCTATTCAACAGAACCGGATGTTCACGTATCACATCATCAAGAATATCCCATACTTCCGGATTCTCCTGCTGTACCATTTTTTTTGCGCTTTTAATCGTATGTACAAAACCTTTTTCCCTGAGTTTTCTGATAATAAAAGGCTGGTAAAGTTCCAAAGCCATGACTTTCGGAAGACCGCACTCATCTAGATTAAGCTCAGGGCCCACTACAATAACACTACGTCCCGAGTAATCGACCCTTTTCCCAAGCAAATTCTGTCTGAAGCGCCCCTGTTTACCCTTCAGCATATCGGCCAGAGACTTCAAAGGTCTTCCTCCCGAACCAAGTACCTCTCGTCCGTGTCGGCCGTTATCAAACAGCGCGTCCACAGCTTCCTGCAGCATCCTTTTTTCATTACGCACTATAACTTCAGGCGCTTTGAGTTCTAATAATTTCTTAAGCCTGTTATTCCGGTTTATTACCCTTCGATACAGGTCATTAAGATCACTGGTAGCGAATCTTCCCCCGTCAAGCGGTACAAGCTGCCGAAGATCCGGAGGAAATACCGGTACTATATCAAGTATCATCCAGTCAGGATCGTAAC
>CAYMTI010000171.1:0-4003 GCA_964393315.1 uncultured Planctomycetia bacterium | reverse complement strand
CCACCCCGTCCTAAGCCGCGCCCCGATACCTCCTGCGCCCTCCCCAGCTGCAAGTGCAGAATCCTGGGGACACTCGCTACGGGATAAGTCTCCCCTGCATCCGATATTGGGATATGGAGTAACGGGGGCAGGATTTCTTGATAGCCAGTATATATTAAACCTTGTAGAAACAGGTTTGATAGGACTCTTACTGTTCTTGTGGATACAGTGGCGGATATGGAGGGCGGCTATTTATAGTTACAATCAGGTCGAACGTCCTCTTTTTAAAGGACTTATTGCCGGTTATTTAGCCGGTTTTATAGGGTTACTGTTCCATGCTATAGGATCTAATACTTTTATCATTATACGGATATCGGAACCTTTCTGGTTTTTTACCGCTATTGTCATCAAACTTTCGGATATTGAATCGGGGAAATCCCTTATGGAAGATAAATTGCCCAGATACGGCCGGTATATGTCAAAATTCAGTTAAAGGGGAAACTGATACTATGAAAAAGAAAATCTATAGCCCTAATAACTTTTTAAAATTAGGGATAAGTATATGGTTATATATGTTCAGGGATCTTATCTCTAGCAGAGAACTTATATGGCGCCTGTTTATTCGGAACTGGGCAGCGAGGTATAAACAGTCGTTACTGGGATATGCCTGGGCGGTTATTATGCCTTTTATAGCTATAGGGACATTTGTCTTTTTGAATCGGTCGGGGATATTGAACATAGGGGAGACTGATGTACCGTATCCTTTATTCGCTTTGATAGGCCTTTCCGTATGGCAGATATTCGCTACAGGCCTCAATTCCGGGTGTTTAAGTCTGACATCATCCGGGAGTATGATATCTAAGATCAATTTTCCGGTAGAGGCGCTTGTTTTCGCTTCCATAGCGCAGGCTGTTTTTGATTTCGCCGTAAAATTCGTACTTGTTCTTATCTTCTTCGGTATTTTCAGAGTAATACCTTCATGGGGAGTAGTTTTGTTCCCGGTAACGGTTATTCCGATATTACTTCTTACTTTGGGATTATCTCTTATCGGGGCCCTGATCAACGGGGTTTTCAGAGATATGGCTAATATAGTGACTTTATGTACTACTTTTCTTATGTTCTTGACTCCGGTGCTGTATCCCGTTTCGGAAAGTAAAAGTGCTATATTGCGTTTAAATCCTCTTTCAGCTCTTGTTAACGCGCCAAGGGATATGGTAATACACGGAAAGGTTAATGACCTGTCGGGTTTTCTTGCCGCGTCATTATTTTCGTTGCTGATATTTTTAGTTTCATGGAGAATATTTTATATAGCGAAAACAAAGATACCGGAGAGGATATAGAAACACATTTTGAGCAGGGCACATATCCTGTCAGCGCATTCAAAAGGACGAGAGAGAGATCGATCTAAAGGCCCCACCGGCAGAACGTTATGGTGAAAAGATCGATACGGTTGGGCTGTATGATGTACATTTTTAAACCTAAATGAGGAAGGTTATGTCGGACACTTTGATCAGGGTTGAGCATGCGGGAAAAAAATTCAGTAAAAGCCTTAAAAATATGATGTTCTATGGGATGCAGGATATTGCCAGGAATATAGTGGGACTGGAAGCTCTAACCGAAAGAACGCGTAGAGGCGAATTCTGGGCGGTAGATGATGTTTCTTTGGAGCTTAAAAGAGGGGATACTTTCGGTATTATAGGGCCCAATGGTTCAGGCAAAACTACATTGTTGAAAATGCTTAACGGGATTTTTATGCCCGATAAAGGCAGGATCGAGATTAACGGTAATGTCGGGGCCCTTATACAGGTGGGAGCGGGGTTCCACCCTATGCTTACGGGCCGGGAAAATGTTTATGTTAACGGCGCTATTTTAGGTATGAAGAAAAAAGAAATAGATAAAAAATTCGATTCCATAATAGATTTCGCTGATATAGGGGATTTTCTGGATTCGCCTGTCAAACATTATTCATCGGGTATGTATGTGAGGTTAGGGTTCAGTATAGCCATACATTGTGAGCCGGATATTCTCCTGGTCGATGAAATACTGGCTGTCGGGGACAGGAATTTCACTATGAAATGTTATCAGAAAATGCATGAAATAAGACAGAAAGGGGTTACCATAATACTGGTTTCACATAATGAATATGTCGTACGGGAACAGACCGAGAAGTGTCTTTATCTCAAGTCAGGCCGGCCCCGGTTCATTGGATCCAGCGAGGAAGGTATAAGCCTTTATATAAGAGAGGGGATAGAGGATAAAAATAAAAAAGCGGAAAATCCGGATATAAACAAAAATGAGAACAGAAAAGTAAGGATCATAGATCTTGAATTTCTTGATAAGGATCAAAAGTCAGTATCAACCCTTGACTCGGGCCAGGAATTGAACCTGATATTGACCTGTGACGTAAAAGGCAGGACGGATAATCCCGTTTTTGGCATAAATTTTTACGGGGATAGTGGTTTTACCTATTGCGCGAATACTTATTATGAAAATGTCAAATTCGGAGAAATAGAGCCTGGCAGGATAAGGTTAAAGGTTAAGATCCCTAATCTTTATCTGCCTGTGGATAATTATCTATGTTCGGTCGTTGTCGCGGAAAACGCGGTATATAATCTGATAGACTGGCACAATATGGCATACAGGATAGTTGTCGGCAGAGCGAAAAACGCCAGGGGAAGCGTGAAGCTTCCGGTGGAATGGGAAATGCAGAAGGAGTAGACAGGGGATCAAATTTATTCATAAAAAATTCAGTTAATAAACCTCAGGGGAAAGGAACCCGCAAATAAAATATGTATAAACTGGCAGTAATACCCAGTGATCCCATTAAAGACTATGAGAAGAAAGGTATAGCGTCTAAACTTGAGGGATATTATAACCCTTCGGGTTTTTTTGAGGAGGTTTATCTTTTATCCCCTCTCGAAAAAGAACAAAGATCCCAATATGGTATGCATATTCTTCCCGTCAGGGACAAAGAACTTCCCGTGAGAATAAAGGAACTTGATGTGGATATAGTCAGAGCGTATGGTGGGAATTGGCCCTGTGATATGGCTTGTCTTTTCCGAAGGCCGGAAGTTCCTGTTGTGGTTTCCGTCCATGATCGGCGCTCTGCGTGGCTTAATAGGAGTATAAAATTGGCGGATATCGTTTTCGTGGTGTCGGAAGAAGTTAAAGATATGGTGGCGGAAAAAGGAAAAGATCCAGATAAAATATGGATACTGCCTAATCGTGTAGACCCGGACATTATGAAACCTTTGCCTCCGGATATTATAAGGAACTTTCTTTAAGGTATCGATACAGGTATAAGATACTCCATATAGGGCGTAAATCAGAAGAGAAAAATCTTGACAAAGTTATCCGGGCAATTAGATTACTGGGAAAGGATTATTGCCTTATAGCTATAGGTAAGGGTGACGAGTCTGAATATAAGAAAATAGCTTCAGAAGAAGGGGTGTCAGCAAGAGTATATTTTATCCAGCAGATACAGAACAAGGAACTGCCTTTATATTTTTCGCTTGCCGATTGTCTTTGTAATCCCAGCAGTACTGAGGCTATGAGTTCAGCGTTAATTGAAGCTATGGCTTGCGGGACACCCGTGATAACTTCAACTGTCGCGGCCCTAGGTGTGGATATTAAAGACGGGGAGGATGGGATTGTTATTCCAGAGTACAATGATCCCGCAAAGATAGCTAATGTTATCAGAGAAGTCTGCAAAAACCCCGGGTTGAAAGATCGGATAAGCTCAGAAGCGCTAAAAAAAGCAAAGGAGTATGATAAATCTAAAATCGACAGGAAGGAAGTGGATTATTATAGGAAGATATTGCGGATGAAAGAAATGGGCAGGTTTAAACGTAATATTTTTTTTAAAATTCATATGGTAATAAGGAGATCAATTTATAGAGCGCTAAAACGTATAAAGGCTATAAGGATAAATGTGGATGGTTAAAAAAGTAAGTATTATTATGCCGACCTATAACGTGTCCGAATTTATTCGTTATTCAATCGAAAGTTGTCTGGAACAGTCTTA
>CAYMTI010000170.1:0-4020 GCA_964393315.1 uncultured Planctomycetia bacterium | reverse complement strand
CCTTGTGAAGGTTTTCAAGTATATCATGCGCTCTTTTTACCACCGCCCGGGGCATTCCCGCTAATTTAGCTACATGTATACCGAAACTTTCGTCACAACTACCTTCTTTTACCTTATACAAGAATATTATCTGATCTTTATATTCTTGTACAGCCAAATGATAGTTCCTGATCCCACTCATCATTGACGACAATTCGGTCAACTCATGATAATGAGTAGCGAAAAGTGCCCTGGCTCCCTCAAGTTCCTTGTTTATATATTCGACAACCGCCCAGGCGATCGATACCCCGTCGTAAGTACTTGTACCTCTTCCAACTTCATCCAGTATTATTAGGCTATCGGATGTGGAGTTATTTAAAATATTGGCTGTTTCCAGCATTTCTACCATAAAAGTACTCATCCCGTGATATAAACGGTCGGAAGCGCCTACACGGGTAAAAATACGGTCTACGATAGATATCTCAGCTTTTTTAGCCGGTACAAACCCTCCCATTTGGCCCATAATGTTGATCAGCGCTATTTGCCTTATAAAAGTCGACTTACCGGCCATATTCGATCCTGTAATAATAAATATACGGTTATTATCCGGATCCATATCTACATCGTTAGGAACGATTTCCTTTTCTTTCAAGATCTTCTCCAGGACTGGATGACGGGCTTCAGTAAGTTTCAGTATTTTTTGATCCGTGATCCGAGGCCTGCTGTATTTATTAATAACGGCTACTTGGGCCAGATCAGAAATAACATCGACTACCGCTATCAGATCGGCTGTTCTCTTTAATCTTTCTATCTGTCTCCCAACAAGGTCCCTCAACTCACAAAATATCTCATATTCAAGTTTTTTTATTCTTTCCTGAGCCCCTATTATCCTGGATTCCTGGGACTTCAATTCTTCCGTTATAAACCTCTCAGCATTGACTAATGTCTGTTTGCGTATATAATTATCAGGAACCGAAGAAAGATTAGCTTTAGTTATCTCTATATAATAGCCAAAAACCTTATTATACCCCACTTTCAGCGAAGATATTCCGGTCCTCTTCGATTCACGTTCCTGAAGAGCTAAAAGCCAGTCTTTTCCTCCTGTTACCATACCTTTGAGTTCATCAACTTCTTTGCTGAACCCGGACCTTATTATTCCTCCTTCTTTAATGACCGTGGGTGGATTTTCGATTATTCTTTTATCTATCGCAGTAATAATATCATTAAAACCATCCATATGATCAATGACCTCCGACAAAAGCAAAGGCAGATCCCCTTTTACCGTACTCCTTAAATCTTCTATACTTTTAAGGGAAAGGGACAAAGCGGCTAGATCTCTGGGATTAGCTGTTCCCATACTGGCTTTATTAGCTAAACGTTCAATATCATATATACCGGATAAAAGGTTCCTTGTTTCATTCCGTACCAGATTTTTTTCATAAAAAAAACTGACAGCGTCGAGCCGTTTACCGATACTATCTATAGTCATAAGAGGATTCAATATCCACCTTTTGAGTTTTCTCTTCCCCATAGGCGTTTTAGTATCATCAAGAACATCGAATAATGTAGATCGAGTGGAAAGATCTTCCTGATTCTGAACAAGTTCGAGATGACGCTGCGTATTACGGTCGAGGACCATATATTGATCGGCATTATAACTAGATATGACATCAAGATTATTTAAAGCTGTCTTCTGAGTATGTTTTAAATAACGGAGCAAGGCTCCCGCACTACCCAGGGCAATATCCATTTTTTCACAGCCGAACCCTTCAAGCGTCCCTACTGAAAAATGCTCCATTATTTCTTTTTTGGAAAGATCCCTATCAAAATACCAATCTTCATTTACAGTAACTGCCCCGAGAGAAACATCTTTAAATTCATCGAATATGGGATCTTTGGATAGCCCTTCGGGGACCAGCGACTCAGAAGGAGAGATCTTATAAAGCTCGCTGAAAAGATGTTCTTTATTGTCCAGCTGGGTAACACGAAATTCACCGGTCGAAAGATCAGCATAAGCCAATCCGAATATCCCGTTCTTCTCGTTAAATGATAGGATATAGTTATTCACAGACTCGTCAAGTATCTCATCGGCGAGAAATGTGCCGGGCGTTATTATCTGTGTAACTTCTCTTTTTACTATTTTTTTTCCGGGGACAGGCTCCTCTACCTGTTCACAAATAGCAACTTTCTTTCCGTTCTTTACAAGCCTGGCTATGTAATTATTTGCCGCGTGATAAGGAATACCGCACATGGGAACTTTATTCCCTTTAGTGGTCCCTCTTGAGGTAAGCGTAATGTGTAATATTTTTGTCGCTGTCAGAGCATCATCAAAGAACATTTCATAAAAATCACCCAGTCTAAAAAAAAGGATAGCGTCTTTATGTCTATCCTTTATATCCAGGTACTGACGCATCATAGGAGTAAGTTCTTTTACCATATAAACACCTAATATAAAAAAAGGGGTCATGCCCGGTATAGGGTTTATATCCCCGGCATATTACCCCTTTTAAAATACGCTGAAACCAAACATTAAATGGATTTTCTGCGGAATCTTTTAAAAATGCCTTTTTTCGATACTTTTTTCTGTTCTGATTTCGCTTTTTCTTTTTTTATATCCTCGACTACCCTCTCTTCTTTCTTTTCAGCACCTACTTCCGGGGCAACGTGTTTTTCCTCAGCCTTGGTATCTTTTTTCCTTTTAGATGAAGCTGTTCCTTTTTTCTTTTCTATTGGATCGCTTTCTTTACTTTTCACATTTTTAGTTTTACCGGATCTCCTGGTTTTAGTTTTCTTCTCTTCTTTAACACCTAAAAGTTCATCATCGGATATTGTTCTATGGGTCAATTCTATAACAGCAAGCTGCGCACCGTCCCCTTTTCTCACGGCCGACGCCACAATACGCGTATATCCTCCATTAACATCCTTGAACAGCGGGGCGATGTCATCGAAAAGCTTTTTCACGGCCGACCTGTCACAAAGTTTCGCGAAAGCCCTTCTCCTGGCACTTACCGAATCATCCTTTTTCGCCATTGTTATAAAAGGCTCGGCGAAACTTTTCAAGGCTTTCGCTTTTGCCAGCGTTGTTTCAATCCGTTCATACGTTATCAGATCGTTAGCAAGGCTTTGCAAAGTAGCCTTCCTCCAACTTGTTCTTCTGTTAAGCCTTCCCTTTACCTTACGATGTCTCATTTTTATATACCTTCCTATTGCTATTCGTTTTCTATTAAGTCCTCATCTATCTCCATCCCCAGGTGAACACCCAAAGACATTAGGACTGAATTGATTTCATTCAAGGATTTCTTGCCGAAATTCTTATATTTAAGCATTTCTGTTTCTTTTCGGGTTACCAGGTCTCCTATCGTTCTTATGTTCGCCTCCGCAAGACAATTAGAACTCCTGACCGAAAGCTCAAGTTCTGATATCGGTTTCGACAGTATTTTCTTCAGTTCTTTCTTTTCTTTTGTTTCCTCTTCCTCTTCATCTTCCTCTTCCGGCAGTTCTCCTATTGTCAGGAACACGTCGAGATGTCTTTGAAGTATATTAGCCGCATACATCAATGCGTCTTTAGGTTCCATACTGCCGTTGGTAAAGATCTCAAGTCCGAGCTTATCATAATCAGTAATATGCCCGACCCGGGTATTCTCATGATCGAAATTCACACGTATAACGGGACTGAACATAGAATCTACAGGGATACTGCCTATAGCGTCATCATCCGTCTTATTGCCATCGGCAGTAACATACCCCCGTCCTCTTTCCACCTTGAATTCTATTTCCAGGTTTGTGTCTTCAGTCAATGTCGCGATATGATGGTCTCCGTTTATGATCTCCACCGTTTCATCTGACTTTATATCTTTTGCTTTCACCTCACCTTTCTTATTAGCGCTGAGGTACAATATCCTGGGTTTTTTAAAATGAGATTTAAGAACTATCCCTTTCACATTCATGATTATCTCGGTAACATCTTCTAACACCCCGGGAAGTGAACCGAACTCATGAAGCGCACCTTCGATCTTCACCTGTGTAACTGCAGTTCCTTCT
>CAYMTI010000169.1:3353-4063 GCA_964393315.1 uncultured Planctomycetia bacterium | reverse complement strand
TATGAAAAGATAAATCAAATGAAAAAAGATAACAGTACGATATATTTTCAAACAAGGCAGGTACGGTTATATCTGTTGTTTTCTTGAACAAAGATATGTGTTTATTTCTTCGGCCGCCCGGCGGCCTTCATCTATTGCCCACACAACAAGCGATTGCCCTCTTCTCGCGTCTCCGGCGGCAAAGATCCCCGGGACCGAGGTCATGCGCCTATCATCCGTCTTTACATTACCTTTTTCGTCCAATTCAAGCGCAAGGTCAGCAACAAGACCCTCATGTTCGGGATGAACGAATCCTACAGCAAGGATCGCCATGTCCACGGTTATCTCAAATTCCGAATCTGAGACTTCTTTCATAACGGGACAACTCCCACGATTTTCCTGGACGAAATATACCTTCACACATTTAAGCTTTTTAAGTTTGCCGTCCTCTCCCACGAATTTTTTCGTAAGAACGGACCAATCCCTTATACAACCTTCTTCATGGCTCGAAGTGGTCTTTAAAAGGAACGGATAATTCGGCCACGGCGACATATCTGTTCTGCATTCGGCCGGACGTTCCATAACCTCTATCTGAACAACACATTCAGCTCCCTGCCGATTAGCCGTGCCGACGCAATCGCTACCGGTATCACCTCCGCCAATTACGACGACATTTTTTCCTTTGGCGTCTATTATTTCTTTATCGGGAAGAGCCGATCCGGAAACTCTTC
>CAYMTI010000169.1:0-3343 GCA_964393315.1 uncultured Planctomycetia bacterium | reverse complement strand
AGATAATCCATGGCAAAATGTATACCTTCAAGTTCTCTTCCTTCTATTTTTAAGTCACGGGCGACGCGTGACCCTATGGCCAGACAGATCGCGTCATGTTCTTCCTTTATTTCTTCGATACTTATATTTCGTCCCACATGGGCCGCGGTCTTAAAAATAATACCTTCTTTTTTCCAAATATCTATCCTTCTGTCCAGAATACTTTTTTCAAGCTTAAAATCCGGTATGCCAAGGCGCATTATACCTCCCACTGCCTCGTCTCTCTCAAAAACCGTCACAGTATGTCCCATACGATTAAGCTGATCCGCGGCAGAAAGTCCCGCGGGGCCCGAACCTATGACAGCAATCTTCTTACCCGTCCTGGTTAAAGGCGGACGGGGTTTAATAATACCGTTCTTAAAAGCGTATTCAACAGCGTCAAGCTCGTTTTCCCTTATGGTTACAGGATCATCGTTTACCCCCAGAACACAACCGTATTCGCATAACGCGGGACATATTCTACCCGTAACTTCCGGGATATTATTTGTGGCGGATAAAAGTTCTATAGCTTTATCCCATGCTCCTTCAAATATCAGGTCATTCCATTCCGGTATAAAATTCCCCACCGGACAGGCCCAGTGACAGAACGGGGTACCGCAATCCATACACCTTGCTGCCTGATCCTGCGATACGGCGTCCTGCCTACTTATGTTGACATTTTTATAATCTTTTAACCTTTCACATACGGGCCGATACCCCGCCGTATCCCTTTGTATTTTTATGAAACCCTTCGGATCACCCATCAGACTCCCCCAGCAAACCAAGATCCCCTTCCACTTTCTGCATACCGAGGATCCTTTTAAATTCCACAGGCATGACCTTAACGAACCGCTTTATCTCTTTATCGAATTTTTCAAGTATATCACCCGCGCGACTGCTGCCCGTATATTTGTAATGATTTCGTATCAAATTCCCGATAACGCTCTTATCTTCTTCCTCTACTGGATCAAGCTCGACCATGTCCATATTGCATTTATCTTTAAAACCACCGTCTATATCATATATATAAGCTATCCCTCCGGACATACCAGCTCCGAAATTCCTTCCCGTTCGCCCCAGCACTACAACTCTTCCGCCGGTCATATATTCGCACCCGTGATCACCCACGCCTTCTACAACGGCATACAGACCAGAATTTCTTATGCAGAACCTTTCTCCTGCCACTCCTCTTATATAACCTTCTCCCACTATCGCCCCGTAAAAACCTGTATTTCCCATAATAATATTCTCTTCAGAAAGATAATCGGCTCTTTTATCCGGATATATTATTATCTTTCCGCCCGATATACCCTTACCCACATAGTCATTAGCCATCCCTTCAAGTTCAAAAGTGACCCCGCGGGAAAGAAAAGCCCCGAAACTCTGTCCGGCCACTCCGGTAAATTTGCAATGCACAGTATCGGACGGCAATGCGTTCTCGGAGTGTCTGTAACAGATCTCTCCGCTCAGCATAGCTCCTACAGCACGGTTAGTATTTTTAATCGGCATATCTATTTTTACCGGCTCTTTCTTTTCTATCGCGTCACGTGATAGTTCTATCAGCTCGCGGTCCAGTATATCGTTTATCCCGTGATCCTGCTCTCTGGACTTTATAATACCCACTCCCTCTCTGGTTTCGGGCTTATACAATATACCAGAAAGATCTATCCCCCGGGCTTTATGCGGGATAATATCCTTATTCACTTCGAGAAGATCCGTTCTACCGATAAGATCATTTAACTGCGATACTCCCACAGCAGCCATTATTCCGCGAAGTTCTTCTATTACAAAACGCATATAATTTTCAACATACTCCGGGTTTCCCCTGAACCTTCTCTCGAGCAAAGGATCCTGTGTCGCTACGCCGACCGAACAGTTGTTGAGATTACAATGCCGTAACATAACGCAACCCAGGACAATAAGAGCGGCTGTACAAAACCCGTACTCTTCCGCTCCCAGCATGGCCGCTATAGCGACATCGCGGCCTGTTCTCATCTGCCCGTCTGTCTGAAGGCGTACCCGGCTTCTGAGATCGTTCAGAACAAGCGTCTGATGAGTTTCACTCAGCCCGAGTTCCCAAGGCAGACCTGCATGACGTATAGATGTTTTCGGAGACGCTCCCGTACCGCCGTCGCCTCCCGAAATAAGTATCATATCAGCATGCCCCTTAGCCACTCCGGCCGCGACCGTACCTACCCCTATTTCCGAAACAAGTTTAACGCTTATCCTGGCCCTGGGGTTGACGTTCTTTAGATCAAATATCAATTGCGCCAGATCCTCAATAGAATAAATATCGTGATGCGGAGGAGGGGATATTAATGTCACCCCGGGAGTCGTGTATCTAGTCCTCGCTATTACGGCACTGACTTTATGTCCGGGGAGCTGCCCTCCTTCTCCGGGTTTTGCTCCCTGCGATATTTTTATCTGTATTTCGTCGGCATTGGAAAGATAATTAGCGGTAACCCCGAACCTCCCGGAAGCAACCTGCTTTATGGCGCTCCTGGCGGAGGTACCGTCGGGACGGGGGCTGAATCTTGCGGGATCTTCTCCGCCTTCACCAGTATTAGATCTCCCCCCCAATTTGTTCATAGCAACAGCAAGAGACTCATGAGCTCCCCTTGAAATAGACCCTAAACTCATCGCTCCGGTAGCAAAACGTTTCACTATCGTTTCGACCGGTTCTACCTTTTCCAGGGGAATCCCTTCTCCTGTCTTTATCCTGAAAAGACTTCTGATCGTCGTGGGATTATCCGTCTGGTCATTTATAAGGTTCGCGAACTCCAGGTATTTTTTATGATCGTTTTTCCTAGTAGCATCCTGCAGAGCGGCAATACTTTCGGGACGCCACAAATGAAATTCCCCGTCCTTTTTCCACTGATAGATCCCGCCTGAAGCCAAATACGGGGTAGCCATATTTATGTTATCGGGATATGCTTCTTTATGCTTTCTGATGGCCTCTTCTTCAAGTTCTGCGAACGAGACACCGCCTATCCTTGAAGTTGTGCCGCGGAAACATTTGTTCACGACCTCATCCCCTAGACCAAGTATCTCAAATATCTGGGCGCCTCTGTAGCTTTTTAAAGTGGATATGCCCATTTTTGATAATATTTTGAGTATCCCTTTGTTAACAGCTTTCTCAAAATTTTTAAGAGCGGTTTTCTTATCCGTTTTCAGTCTCTTGTCCCCGACAAGACTTTCGATCACTTTATATGCCAGGTAAGGATTGATAAGATCTGCCCCGTAACCGAATAATACCGCGAAATGCATTACCTCTCTCGGTTCGGCGCTTTCGACGACTATACCTATACGGCTTCTTAAGGTCCTC
>CAYMTI010000168.1:0-4069 GCA_964393315.1 uncultured Planctomycetia bacterium | reverse complement strand
ATTTTGTATATGAAAGAGAAGATATGATATTCCCGGAAGGAAAACGGGGCAAGCTGGAGAAGGGGTTGAAGCAAAACCCTTTGAAAAAAGTTCTTAATAAGGAAGTCGCGGATATGAAAGATTACGACGGAACAAAATTCATCTGTTCCGACGGCACCTGGCTTCTGGTAAGGCTTTCCGGCACTGAACCTAAATTAAGGATATATAGCGAGACGCCGTCAAAGAAAAAGTCGCTTGAGTATATAGCTTTTGGCAAAAAGTACGCCCTGGGACTTTTAAAAAAATAAACATAAAGAAAAAACGTTACTACGGAAAGAAATGAAATATTATGAGTGATCTGAAACATATTAGGAATTTTTGTATCATCGCGCACATAGACCATGGGAAAAGTACTCTTGCTGATAGGATAATACAGTTGACCGAAACGGTTAACGGCAGGGAATTCAGAGATCAGTTCCTGGACAATATGGATCTGGAACGTGAAAGAGGGATAACGATCAAATGCAGCGCCATAAGGATACAGTACAAGGCGGGAGACGGCAAAGAATATACGCTAAACCTGATAGATACCCCCGGTCATGTTGATTTTACTTACGAAGTGTCCAAATCTATCGCTGCCTGTGAAGGAGCGCTGCTGGTGGTGGATGCCGTCCAGGGAGTTGAGGCCCAGACGGTGGCTAATTTATATCTGGCCATGGAACATGATCTGAAGATAATTCCTGTCATAAACAAAATAGATCTGAAAAGCGCCAGGATAGAAGAGGTCAAAAAACAGATGAAAGATATCCTCGGTGTTGAAAACGACGACATTCTTTTGATAAGCGCCAAGGAAGGAATGGGGACACGGGATGTGCTTGAAAGCATTGTTCACGATGTGCCGCCGCCTTCGGGAGAAGAAGAAGACCCTTTGCAGGCTTTGATCTTTGATTCTTCTTATGATTCATACCGTGGGGTCGTTGTTTATGTAAGGGTTATGAACGGCTGGATAGAACCCGGCATGAATATCGAGATGATGCATAAAGGGGCTGAATACGAGGTCAAGGAAGTTGGTGTTTTTGCGCCTTCCGAGAAAGTTATCGATAGGCTTCCCTGCGGGCAAGTAGGGTATATAGTCTGTAACATAAAGGAAGCGAGAGAAGTTGTGGTGGGCGATACCATAACGGCTGTTGATAAAAAAGCGGGGGGTCCGCTTCCCGGGTATAAAGATATTAAACCCATGGTCTTCTGCGGGATCTATCCCATAAGCAACGAAGATTATGAAGACCTGAAGAGCGCTATGGAAAAACTCAGGCTTTCGGATTCTTCTTTTATATATGAGCCCGAAACGTCAGCCGCTCTGGGTTTTGGTTTCAGATGCGGGTTCCTTGGACTTCTTCATATGGAGATAATCCAGGAGAGGCTCGAAAGAGAATTCGATCTTAACCTCATAGCATCATCGCCGAGCGTTAATTACAAGATACGCCTTAATTCCGGTGAACTTATAGAGGTGGATAACCCGACGAAGTATCCTTCCCGTGATATGATACAGTATGTGGAAGAGCCTTATGTCAGTTGTCATATCTTCGCTCCGGCGGATTCCATAGGAGCTTTGATGAAATTGTGCGAAGCTAAACGAGGAGAGTTCGTCAGTACGAATTTTCTGGATCCTAGGAAAGTGCAGATAAGCTATAAGCTCCCGTTGTCCGAGATAATAGTGGATTTTTACGATAAGATCAAATCCGTTACACAGGGGTACGGTTCCCTGGATTACGAGGTGATAGGGTATAGAAGATCCGAGATAGAAAAACTGGAGATACTTATAAACGGTGTTCCCTGTGACGCGTTGTCAACAATAGTACATAAAGAAAAGATAAGGAGTATGGGAATAGAGCTCGTAAAAAAACTTAAGGATTCAATCCCGAAACATATGTTCAAAATAGCGCTTCAAGCCTCGGTAGGAGGAAATGTAATAGCGAGGGAAAACATTTCGGCTTTAAAGAAACATGTTACGGGGAAATGTTACGGGGGGGATATTACAAGAAAACGTAAGTTATGGGAGAAACAGAAAGAAGGTAAAAAAAAGATGCGCAGGATAGGCAATGTTGATGTGCCTAAAGAAGCGTTTCTGAAAGCGATGAGGGTATCATGATAAAAATAATAAATATAGAGAAGAAACACTTGGATTATATGTGGGCGGAATGGATAAAACCTATTTTGATAGCCGCCATCCTGGCGATGTTCATAAGGACTTTCATAGTGCAGCCCTTTAAGATACCTACAAGTTCAATGTATCCTACTCTTAAGCCGGGAGACCGAATATTCGTTAATAAATTTATTTATGGAGCCAGGATCCCGTTTACTGATATTCGGCTGCCTAAGGTCAGGGAGCCTGAAGCCGGGGATATAGTGGTTTTTCTTTCGCCGATCGAAAAAAAGAAGTACCTGGTAAAACGTTTCATATCCAGCGGAGGACATACTGTAGAGTTAGAGAACGGAAGGATATTTGTTGACGGGCAGGTGCTTGACGGTGCTCCTTTTAACAGGTTCTATTACTATAATCACGGGGAATACGGGCCGGAGTCTATGGCTATTAACGTTCCGGAAGGTTATTTTTACGTTCTGGGAGATAATAGCAAGAATTCTATGGATTCCAGATACTGGGGTTTTGTTCCGTACAGAAATATAGTCGGCCGGGCTTTCTTAATACATTGGCCCATAAAAAGGATCAGGATATTAAAGAATAACCAATAGGATGAAGAGGTAAAGGCAACATTCCGAAGGACGGATGAAAATATGAATTGGGCTAATAGACTTACTATTTTACGTATTGTACTGGTGCCGGTATTTATAACGGCGATACTTTATGCCAGGCTGGATATAGCGCTGATAGTCTTTATAGTCGCTTCTATAACAGATTGTCTTGATGGATATGTGGCAAGGACGTTCAAAGAGAAAACAAAGTTTGGAGCTTTTATGGACCCGATCGCGGATAAGCTCCTTATAGGAAGCGCTTTTATCTGTTTTAGTATCGTAAAAGATCTTCCTTCGTACCTGAAGATACCAGCGTATGTCCCGATAATAATAATAAGCAGAGACGTTATTATACTACTGGGGGTTATGTGTTTATTTATGATATCTCATCACGAGCAGATCGAAATAAAACCGACAATAATCAGTAAAATAACCACGGTTTTTCAGATGGTTACAGTCATATCTTTACTATTTAAGTTCATACATTCGAATTGGCTCTGGAATGTCACAGTTGTTCTTACGGTAATTTCGGGGCTTGATTATTTGAGAATAGGATCGAGGAAGATAAATGCCAAGACGTAATAGGATCCCCACTATATGCATAGTCGGCCGGCCGAATGTCGGGAAATCGTCGTTGTTCAATTGTATTGTGGGCAGCAGGCACGCGGTTGTTCTGGGGGATTCCGGTACGACCCGTGACAGGCTTGAGAAAACCGTATCGATCGACGGCAAAAAGATCAAGGTGGTCGATACAGGCGGTTATCTGATAAAAGATAAAGATGATCTGTCCCCGGAGATCAAAGGCCAGATAGAAAACGCGATGCTTGAAGCTTCCATTTTACTGTTTGTAACGGATGTATCCGTAGGTATATCCGCTGCTGATAAAGAAGTGGCGATCATGCTTCGAAAATTCAACAAACCGGTTATCCTTGTAGTTAATAAAGTAGATAATAACAGAAAAAAAGAAAGTGTCATGGATTTTTTTCAGTTGGGGTACGGCCAACCGGTTATGGTATCATGCATACATAACAAAGGTATAAGTTCTTTGAAAAACAAACTGATCGAAGAGATAGAAAAATATTTCGGAAATATTTTGCCTGAGACGGAAGAATCCAGTTACATAAAAGTTGCTATAGTCGGCCGGCCCAATGTAGGAAAATCTTCTTTTGTGAACAGTCTTATGCAGAGGGATCGGGTAATAGTTAGCGATATCCCGGGCACAACAAGAGATTCAATAGATACTTATTTGAAATTTGAAGGGGATGATTACCTTCTCATTGATACGGCCGGTATAAGACAGACAGATGATTTGGTTGAAAAAGAAGGAATGGATCCTAAA
>CAYMTI010000167.1:0-4080 GCA_964393315.1 uncultured Planctomycetia bacterium | reverse complement strand
TGGCGGGTCAGAAAAATAGTTGCTATCCTGCCGTTTTCATCAAGTCTCAAAGTGCCGAGAGCTTTGGAAAGTAGCCTTATTTCTTTGAAATTTTTATTTTCATAAACATTACCGTGAATATAAACACTGTTTACCCCTGAATTTATAAGCTCACCCGCGATATTATGCGTTGTTCTTGTAGTGTTATCATAATTGAACATCCCTGTATCAGTTAGGATAGCTGTGTAAATAGCTTCATTTATCTCTTTCAAAAAGGGGTTTCCGGATTCCTTTATAAGATGAAATAACATTTCTCCTACACTGCTGGCGTTCTTTTCTACCCAGTTGATATCACCGTAAGAGGTATTGGATATATGGTGATCTATATTTACGATATATACGTTTTCCTGCAGTTCAGATTGGATCTTACCTATTCTTTCCAGTATGGGGCAATCCAGGACGATCAAAACATAATCTGATACGGATATTGTACAGTCAATTTCCGCGGTTCCCTCTAAAAACTTTAAATTATCAGGGACTTTATCAGAATTTGCTATATAGACCTCTTTCCCCAGATCCTTTAAAAAATAATACATAGCTATCTGGCTTCCGATCGAATCCCCTTCAGGATTTACATGCGCTGAAATAACGAACTTACGGTGTTCATCTATTACTTGTAATATTTTTTTTATGCTTTTCAGATCCGGAACGTAATCGGTAGCTTTTCTTTCATTGATCTCGTTCTTTTCTCTTTCGATCTTTTTGAAAAGGCCTTCTATGCGTTCATCTTTTTCAAGTGACTTATCCTCGAAAAACAATATCCTGGGGATGAATTTTATGGCCAGGCGTCCGGCGAGTTCATTACGTATATAGCTCCCCGCGCTTTTGAGACCTTTTAGAACAGATTCTTTCTGGTCGTCATGAACATTAAGTACACAGTGTACCTTCGCGTTCCTGATGTCCCGGGAAACTTCTACTCTGGTTATTGTAACGTGTTTTACCCGCGGATCATCGATAGCGCTCTGCAATATCACGGTCAGTTCCTTTTTGATCAATCTGCCGATCTTTTCTGTCCTGTTTATCATTTTCAAGCCTTTCCGTTAATGAAAAGATCACTGTTTTGCGAACCCCAGATCTTTTATTAACTTTATTTCATCTCTTTTGGTCGATACTTTTCCTTCAAGTTTAGCGTGGAGGATCGTTCTCATTATTTTGTTATAATAAGGTCCGGGTAAAATTCCCAGATCTTTTAGATCTTCACCTGTGACTTTTATCCGAACAGGAGAATATTCAGCGAAAAACCTCTTTACCCGCTTATGGACTTTAATATTCGAAGTTCGAGACATTATGCTTATCAGCGATTCCGATGATAATCCATAAAGGATATCATATATTTGTCCAGGTTTCAGCTTTTTATTACAGGAAAGCTTTTTGACTATGTGTTTCGACTTGGACGCATATTCTATTAATTTGAAAGATTCACTGCGGGTAAAATTAAATCTACTGAGGATCTCCTCTATTTTTTGCGTGTCCAGTTTATCAAGCATAAGCATTAAGTTTACAAGCCAGTATTTCGGCTTTTTATCTCTTTTAACCGCGCATTTATCTTGCCAAAGTATAAATCGTTTTTTACGTCTAAATATTTTTTTTATATCGTTTCTAAGTACTAGATCGGGATGTATGAACCTGAGTTCATGAAGTTCCTGCATGCGCAATACAGCTTTTTCCGGACTTTTCTCTTTAAAGATTAGGATCAGTTCTTCCTTAATACGCTGGTTTTCGGTCCATTTGAACATTTCTTTTCTGACAGCGTGCTGGATAAGATATTCCGTATGTTTTTCAATGGAAAACCCTAATCTCTGTTCAAATCTTACCGCACGGAATATTCTGGTAGGGTCGTCAATGAAGCTTTTATCATGCAGGGCTCTTATTATCCCCTTTTTCAGATCTTTTATCCCGCTGAAAAAATCGATGAACAGTCCAAAGTTTTTTTTATTAATTCCCACAGCCATAGCGTTAATGGTAAAATCCCTTCTTTCGAGATCTTCTTTCAGTGAACAAAATTCAACGGTAGGTAACGCTGCGGGTTTCTTGTATGCCTCTGTTCTGGCCGTAGCAATATCTATTATGAGTTTATTGTCTTCATTAGGACAAGGTCCAAGCCATGCCGGCCAGTTTTTAACTATTTTAGCCGTACCGAAACGTTCATGTACAACAATAGAACCGTTAAACTTGTCCCGGAGGACTCCAGCGAATTTTATGGCGGAACCTTCGACGACCATATCAAGATCATAGTTTGGCTTTTTCATAAGAATATCACGGACAAAACCGCCCACGATAAAAGCGTTTACGTTTGTTTTATCCGCTATATCCCCGATCTCACGTATCATACTGAATAGTTTTGTGGGGAGGGAATTCTTAATTTTATTGTTAAGATTAGTAACGTTAATATCAGAGGAATTTCCGGGCGGGAAAAGAGAACTGTGTACCTTTTTTAATATGTCCGTACGGGTAACTATGCCGACCAGCTTATAATCCCGTATTACGGGTAATCGTCCTTTATTCTTGTCTATAAGTAATTTTTTAAGTTGGTGTATCGGAGTTTCTTCGGATACTGTTATGACAGGTGCGGTAGTGTAGCCTTTTACCCTGGCGTGGGGCATTTCGGATTTGATTGCTTTTTTCAGGTTCCCGAGAGTTACCATACCTATAAGTTCATTATTGACATTAACAACAGGCGCTCCTTTATATCCTGTTAGGTCCAATTTATTCATAACATCAGAAACCTTTTCTTCCCCCATTATCGTGAAGACAGGGAAAGACATAATATCGGCCGCGGAAACCTCTGGAAGAGTAAGCCTTTCGAGTATTTCCAGTATTTTTTTTTGAATGGTTTTACGACCCATATCCTGTATCCTGGCGCTCGCGGCGCTTGAGTGCCCCGCACCGTTGAACTTTGACAACAGCTTATTTACATCTATAATATCCACCCGGCTTCTTGCTATCAACCGTATATAGGAGCCCTCTTCGAACAGGACGAAAATAAGAGGATAGTTTTCAACTTCCTGAAATTTATGAACGACGGTTCCCAGTTCACCATGAAAATTCCCGGTTTTTACATGAGCGAAAGCGGTATCTATTCCGTTCACATTAATGACTTTAACGGATCTTACCAGTTGCATGAAAGATGCAAGTTCATCATGAGACAATTCTCTATTCAAATAGGATGAAACGGCGTTCAGTTTCGCTCCCATTTCCAGCAGTTTACCTACCATATCGATGTCGTTTTTAGTAGTCATGGAATAAGACAAAGAACCGGTTTCTTCATATATGCCTAAAAGCATCAAAGTAGCTTCAAGTGGAGTTAATTTTAAGGTTCCTTTTTTTTGCAATATCTCAAGTAGGATTGTTACGGTGGCGCCCACTTTCCTGTAAATATCTTTAGCTGCGACTATATCGCTCTTTGTCCTGGGATGATGGTCATAAATGTGTACAATGATGTTTTTCTTGTTCAGCAGCTTTCCCGCTTCTCCAATTCTTGATCTGTGTCTGTTATCAACGATTATGAGACGTGTTATATCATCATAAATACAAGTTTTTTCTTTTTCTAACCTTATCCTGTCCTTGATAAGAGCAAGAAAATTCCTTACGGCTTTTTCCTGTGAGCCGGGCAATAAAAGCCTGGCTCCCGGATATAATTTACCCGCCGCCACTAAAGAACTTAGAGCGTCAAAATCAGCGTTTATATGAGTTGTTATCAGATCCATATATAGATACAGGGAGCCGGCTCCTTAAGCCCGGGGATGGTACTTTTCATGTATACCCCTGAGTTTTTCTTTATTTATATGAGTATATATCTGTGTAGTCGATATATCCGCGTGACCAAGCATTTCCTGAACTCCCCGTAGTTCCGCTCCCCCTTCAAGTAAGTGAGTAGCGAAAGAATGTCTTAAAGTATGCGGAGTTATATGTTTGTGTATTCCGCAGTGGTCCGCGTATTTTTTGATCATTTTCCATAAACTTTGCCTGGAGATCTTTTTCCCGAGTCTTGAAAGAAAAAGGTGATCGTCCCCTGTTCTTTTTGAAAGTTTGTATCTTACT
>CAYMTI010000166.1:0-4092 GCA_964393315.1 uncultured Planctomycetia bacterium | reverse complement strand
GTATCTTATTACGATAGTCGTTCCCGCTAAGAATACTACTTAATTCTCCGTATATAAGTGACACCGCCTCGGCTTCATACTTTTCATTTATATAGTTAGATATAAGCTCAAGATCGTTCCTGGCCAGATCCATATCAAGCTTAACTATATAGTTCTTCACCGCATTCGTCATCGTAACCAGAACCGCCATAACGGTTTCAGCGTTTATTTTGATAAGCTCCAGATGCTTAAGATAAAAATCCTCAACATTGGGCCACATTACTATACTGGCTCCATGAAGCTCGCGGCTCAAAAGCTTTGATGCCTGCTGAATAACTTCCTGTATGGTACTTATCCTTTTCGAATATTCTCGGGATAATCTTTGAGCCTCCCGGCGTCTGAGAACAATGTGTTTTTCCACAGTATCGACAAATGTCCTGTATCCCTTATGAGTCGGTACCCTTCCGGCCGATGTATGCGGCTGAAATATCATACCTTCATCTTCCAGTTCAGACATGATATTCCTTACCGTAGCGCTTGAAACCGAATTATTCATCCTTTGCGCGACTATTTTTGAACTGACCGGAAAGGGACGTAAAACATATTCGTTTATAATATGCCCCAAAACGGTCAATTTCCGATGTTTTCTGTTATCTTTCCTAATATCATTCATAATATCATCCGCAACATGTAGGAATATAAAACTTTTAGCACTCTATAATCTTGAGTGCTAAATTATAACATTATGAGAAGATTTGTCAAGTACATATTTAACAGTACTTATTTTTTTCCGGTCTGCTTTTTAAGTTTCTTCAGTATGTATTTCTTTATATATTTAGGTACCTCCGCGGAAATAAATAAACCTTTTTCGTCATATTCCTGTTTAATAACACGCCCTTTCTCCCGGATCAGACTGGATATCGAGTAATATTCATGAGGCAGAGCAAGTTCTAGTCTTTCCGGTTTCTCCGATATAATCGCCATAACCTTGGCTTTTAATCTATCCAATCTTTCTCCGTTCAAGGCCGACACGAAAACAGGGTCATCGAACTCCACCGAAAACCTTTTAACATTTTTGTTTATCTCGATCCTGTCTATCTTGTTCAGTACGGTAACAATGTGCTTGTTTAACACTGATAATTCCCTTAGAACAGAATATACCGCCTGTTTCTGGGCATTCGCTCTTTCATCGCTTATATCAACGACAAAAAACAGTATATCAGCTTCTACGACCTCCTCAAGAGTAGCCTTGAAACTTTCTACCAGATGATGAGGCAGATCGTTAACAAACCCGACCGTATCGCTTAGAAGAACAGTACGTTTATCGGATAGTTCCATTTTTCTGACAGTAGGGTCCAAAGTACTGAAAAGCTGATCCTTAGCCAGAATAGACGAGTTCGTGAGCGCGTTAAAAAGAGTACTTTTACCGGAATTGGTATAACCCACCAACGCTATCGTACGCATACCAAACTGACTACGCCTGGCTTTCATTACTTTTCTTTTTCCGGTTATTTCTTTTAGATCGCTTTTCAATTTTGATATTCTTGTTCTTATCCTGCGGCGGTCTACTTCAAGTTTCTGTTCTCCCGGTCCCTTTGTACCGACTCCGCCTCCTAACCTTGAAAGGTGAATACCTTTACCGCTCAACCTGGGCAACAGGTAAAGAAGCTGAGCCAACTCAACCTGTATCTTCCCCTCCTTTGACTTAGCTCTGTTGGCGAATATATCCAATATCAGCTGAGTACGGTCGATCGTTTTTATACCGAGAATACCCTCGAGATTCTTCTGCTGCGAAGAAGAAAGATCATTGTTGAAAATAACTACATCGGCGTTTTGATCCAGGACCGCGTCACCAAGCTCATACGTTTTTCCTTTCCCTATAAATAATTTTGGATTGATCCGATCTCTACGACAGGTCAACGAATGAACGGCCTTAACCCCGCAGGCATAGGCAAGCCTTTTCAGTTCCTGTTCTCTGTACTCAAGAGGCCAATTTCCCCAGCCTGAGATATCTGCTGTCATAAGAATGGCTCTTTCCCGTTTTGATCCGGTAGAATGCAATTTTTTCATATTTAGTTTGGATTCAGTGATATTGTTATACCCATAACATATTATACTGTCGAATCTGGCTCAAGACTGATTACACTTAAACACTTTTTATCTACTAATGCCTTTAAGCGACTAAGAACTGTATGCATAAATCCTTCGCTATCCATATTTATACCCTCCGCAGTATAAATAAAATATCATCCCTATCTTATCGACCGGCATTTCCGCGTTAATCCAGTGTATACGTTCATCGGCCCGGAACCAGGTAAGTTGACGTTTGGCATATCTTCGTGTGTTCATTTTTAGTTCGTCTTTGGCCTCTTCTAACGTTTTATCACCCTCTATGAAGGAACGTATCTCTTTTATCCCGAGCGCTTTCCCCGCGGTTATGCTTAACGGCCCGTTCAACAGTTCCCGTACCTCTTTTACTATGCCTCGGCCGAACATTTTCTCTACTGTCATATCTATCCTTGAATAAAGATCTTCTCTAGGCATATCCAATCCGAACATCAGACAATTAAAAACATCTTTTATCCCACGCGTTTCATTCTTTTTTTTCGAAATAGGAACACCTGTCAACTCATAAACTTCTAAAGCCCTTATAATCCTCCTGGTATCATTTACATGTAACTTCTCCGCGGCAGCGGGATCTATTTTCTTCAACTCATCAAAAAGGACTTGATTGCCATCTTTTTTCGCTATATTTTCCAGCTCCTCCCTCAACTTTTCGTCTCTCGGCGGAGAAGAAAAAAGCCCGTCAACAAGAGCTTTAACATACAACCCAGTCCCTCCCGCAAATACCGGCACCTTTTTATCTCTCAAGATATGTTCTATACATTTATTTGCTCTTTCCACAAACCGGGAAGCATTGAACTCTTCAGAAGGATCTACCTCTCTCACCAGATAATGCTGGATCTTTGCCGTTATTTCCTCAGATGGAGCCTGGGTAAGCACATCCATCCCCTTATAAATCTGCATAGAATCACAGGATATGATATCCCCTCCGATCCTTCCGGAAAGCTCCAGCGCAACCCGTGTCTTGCCGGAAGAGGTGGGACCGAGTATAAAGATAATGGTTTTATTTTTGATGCCATTTTCGATATCTGTCATGGTCGTATTCTACTTTTTGAACAAAATCAAACCTGTTGATCTATTCATCTTGTACTATGAAAGGTCCGCTCCAATTAATATGTTCTTTTATATATTCAAAAAAAACTGCTTATAAAACCGCTCTCAATATCCCCGCTACACATTATTCATCACTCAGCATCTCCCCTTTAAGCGTCGTAATACTCGTCCCTGTTACCTTAACCTTGACGAGCTTTCCTTTAAGATCATCATTCCCCGGGAACACGCATGGTGTATTGTTTCTTGTCCGTCCGATCATTTCGGAATCGGACAGCCTGCTCTTACTTTCTACCAGAACTTCCTGTATGGTATCTACCATCTCTTTATTACGATACTTAGATACTTTTTTCTGTATCTCTAATAGACCCGCGTTCCGGTATTTTTTTTCTTCTTCAGTAACGTCATCAATAAGACATGACGATAACGCGGGAGGCCTCGTGGAATATTTAAATATGAAGGAATAATTAAATCCTATTTCCTCAATGGCCTTATAAGTTTCCTCATAATCTCTTTCTTTTTCAGAAGGGAATCCCACTATAAAGTCCGAGGAAATGCCCGCCCCGGGGATCATATCTTTCAACATTTCAACTTTATCCCTGTACTCTTCATAGGTATATTTACGGTTCATAAGGTCAAGTACCTTCTCCGAACCGGATTGTAAAGGCAAATGTATATGTTCACAAACCTTATCCAGTTCAGCCATCGCCCTGAACAGGCTTTTTCCCGCGTCTTTTGGATGACTGGACGTGAACCTCAGTCTTTCGATCCCTTTTACCTCATTCAACTGTTCCAGCAGCTCCGGAAAACTGATCTTATTAGTAAGTGTCTTTCCGTATGAATTAACGTTCTGTCCAAGAAGCGTCACTTCCTTAAAGCCCCTGTCAGCCAGTTCTTTGACCTCGTTAAATATATCGTTCTTCGGACGCGATACTTCCT
>CAYMTI010000165.1:1566-4103 GCA_964393315.1 uncultured Planctomycetia bacterium | reverse complement strand
TATATGCCTGTATCTTTTCGCATTGTCCGGCCGTACCGCCGAGAAGTATCAACCTGTAACTTCTAACGATTTCTTCAGGTAAAAGCCTGAAAGAATCTATAAGATTTAAAACGTTCTTATGTTCCTTAAAATTTCCCACATATAAGATGAACGGTTTATCAAGCCCATATCTAGATGAAAGTTCCCGGTCTTTCTGTTCCAAGTCTTCGCTCGCGTCAAACGGAGCGGCCGAAGGATAAACAACGCTCACTCTTTGCGGCTCAAGACGTAATATCCGGCATATCCTCCTTTTAGCATCTCTTGAAAGAGTTATCGTTAAAGTACTTCTCCGGGAACAAATAAATGAATATATCAAGAAATGTGTTTTTTCAAGAAAAGCCAATATGCCTCTGTACTTCGATATCATCAAAGGGATGATATCACACACCGTATTCACATATATACAACTTCGGTATAAAGGTGTTTTGATATACGGAGAAAAGAAAACATCTATACTCTCTCCCTTTATCCTTGAGGGAAGTTTTATTTGATCCCACACAAAAGTATTGTTTTCAGATATACATATATTTTTACCCGGACAGGGGATATCTGAAAAATCAGTATGCTGATTTCCGAAAAACACAAATTCAGTATCACCGGTACGTAACTCAACATTATTCAACAGATCATAAAGAATAGTCCTCAATCCCGTATAAGTACCTTTTTTGAATTCTCTTACATCAATACCTATCCTCATACCTGCCTCTTTTTTATCAAACTTAAATATAGTTCCTTAGTAGCTAAAGTGTTCTTAACTATATTAAATTTTATTTCTGCCGAATGCCGGGCTTCGGCACCTAAACTCTTCCTTTTTTTATCATTTCTCAAAAGATCCGCTACCGTATCCGCGAAATCCTCCATGTTCATAGGATGAGTCAAAATACCATCCTTTCCGTTAACAATAAGCTCGGGTGACCCGCCGTCTTTCATGGCCACTACGGCTTTCCCGCATGCCATAGATTCCATTATTGCCCTCGAACAGGCCTCTTTATCCGTAACATTCACCGAAACATCAAACAGGGAAATAAAGGAACTGACGTCTTCCTGAAACCCTGTAAAAATAACATCCTTCCCTATCCCAAGAAAAAAGGACCTTTCTTTCAGCTCCGCCATACGGTCCTCATTCCTTGGAAAACTACCTCCCACGATAATAAAAACAACATTTTCGTATCGCTCTTTTATCTTTACGGCCGCTTCAAGAAAAAATTCCGGTCTTTTCCGGGGAGAAAGATTTGTTACAACACCTACTACTTTTTTGTTTTCAAGAAAAAATTTTTTTCTTAGCGAGGAAGTATCTATCGAAGGGGTGAACCGGGCAAGATCCACCCCGTTATATACAACCCGCACTTTCAATGGTATTTTGCCTTTATTTCGAAATCTTTCGGCGATAGCCCTGGAATTACATAAAACACAATCGGGTAAAAAAATGAATTTTCTGGTCACATCAAACTTATCGTCATACATCATATTTCTCTCATGCCAGATAACAGGCACTAGAAGAAGTTTCCCTATGATCCCGCTTAAAATATTATTTCGAGGCGTATAAGAATGGATCAGGCTGATCCTGTTCTTCAAAATATATCTTGTCCATACCATAAATACCCTAGCCGCGCTAAAAAAGTTTTTTACCGATAATTTCGGAGCTTTCGAATAAAAGACCTTAAGCCCGCATTCCCGGGCTTTATCAGCTAAAGGTCCCTCTCCGGGAACGATAAGATGCATATTGAACTTATCGGCATCGATATTATGCCATAGATTCAGAAGGCTTCTCTCCCCGCCGCTTATATCAACTTTGTTATGTACATATAATATGTTATGCTTCATTTTGTGTTTTTTAGTTTTTCACCAGCAGGTCTCGGTATAATTCATCAAGTGTATTAAACATTATATCCAGGCTAAAAACCTTATTGAATTTTTCTCTTGATCTTCTACCCATTGCCGCTAAACTCCCCGGATCCTTGAAAACATCAAGTATGGATCCGGCCAAAGCTTTTTCATCTCGTGCAGGAATGACAAATCCGTTCTCCCCGCTGGTAATAACCTCGGGGATCCCGCCAACATTCGTACCTATAACAGGCAATCCCATCGCCAGTGCTTCGACTAAAGCTACCGGTAACCCTTCTCTGAGAGAGGCCATGACAAAGACACTGGTTTTCTCCAGGATCTCCCTGACATCATTTCTCTTGCCTAAAAAAATAATATTTTTTTCTATCCCCAAACGTACGGCCTCGGATTCAAGATCTTTCCTCAAAGGCCCGTCTCCCACGATCCAGAGTTTAAGATCCGGCAGGTCTTCAATCACCCGGACCATAGCCTTTAAAAGATATTTATGCCCTTTAACTGCCCTCAATGACGCCACAATGCTCAAAACTTTATCTTCGGGGGCCTTTCCCCTGGTTTTATCTTTTTCTCCGGGAACCCCGTTATAAACAACATAAGTCTTTTTCAAAGAATATCCGGCATCAAAAAAAGATTTTCTGGAAGCTTTTGATACATAG
>CAYMTI010000165.1:0-1556 GCA_964393315.1 uncultured Planctomycetia bacterium | reverse complement strand
AAAACTGTTATTATTCAAGAATTTATCAATAAGAACGTTCCTGGGCTTTAATCCATGAAAAGCCGTATGCACATGGTTGATAAGCACTTTAACCCCGGCCAGCAAACCGGCCGTACGGCCTATAACAGACGAAAAATAGCCATGCGTTTGAACAATATGAGGTTTATCTTCTTTGAGTTCTCTATATAGTTTGAGGATATTGATCGGATTATAACAGTTATCGATACCCAGTACTTTAACCGGAATACCACGTGTTTCCAGATATGACGCTATTTCCCCGCCTGAAGCGACACAATAAACACGCATGTCATATTTATTTTTATCAAAATGCAAACAAATATTCTCCACAACTTTTTCCAGGCCGCCGATTTCTAGACTCTCAACAATGTGAACTATTTTAATTTTTCCCATTTTTCTCTGCCCTGCATATTATTTCCGCTTCCTGATTGAACCCTATATATTCAACACTGTAATCAGCGTACGTAAGTTCATCAACAAGTATCTTTCTGGTATATTCCCGAAAATGAGTCTCATCGGTCATATATCTTATTCCCAGGTTTTTCTTCAACTGGGTCTCCCAGTTTTCCTGACTGGGAACACATATAAGAAGGGTTTCTCCTTTTATCTTACGTAAAAAAGACGGTACATCTTCTATGTGCTCAAGAATATGGGACAGTATCACAACATTGAACCGTGTCTTTTCTTTGAAGTTTTCATAATCAAAACGAAAGATATCTTCTTCAAGATACTCAATATTCTGATGATCATGTTTACCGTTACAGATACGAATATTCTGTGGAGATATATCTATCCCATAACCTTTTGACACAAAAGGCGCTATTTTATATAGGATTAAGCCCGTACCACAAGCTACATCAAGGACTATATCGTCTTTTTTCACATTTTCAATAAAAAACTCATTCCTGTAATTGAATACGTTTTTCGGATGCAATCCACAGAATAAAGGTATAGCTATACTGTTATAAATACGGGTGTTCCATCTCTCCCGGTACCTCAACCAGTTTCTCAATATTATACTATTTATATCTTTACGCTTCATATTAGATCCTTATCTTAAGATGTATATATCTTCTAAAGATCTTCATCAGATTATTATGATACTATCACCGCTGCGGTATTGCATCAGGAGCAATTTCCCCACGCATAAAAACATACCGTACCCCGCGCTTAATCCGAAAAATCCTTTATCCCTTTCTCTTTTTTAAATTTTTGTCTCAAAAGCATTAAAACAGCAAAAACAAAGTCAATCGCCTTTATCTTTTTCCCCTCTTCAACTGTACGCGCATAATAGTTGATCGGTAGTTCTTTTATCTCAATATTATTTTTTGCGATCAAACTTGTTACTTCGGGACAAAAAGTGAACCTGTCTCCTTTAAGATCAAAAGACTTAATTGTAGCGGCATCAAACACTTTATAACATGTAGCTTCATCGGTAAGTTTAAGTCCGAACAAAAGATTCGCGCAAAAAGTAAGGATTCTGTTGACCTTCCCCCCAAAAACAGTGCCACTTGTAATTAGAGTGCAAGTGTGTTAAA
>CAYMTI010000164.1:0-4120 GCA_964393315.1 uncultured Planctomycetia bacterium | reverse complement strand
GTTCAACAGATAAAACCAATGATGTCGTCGATGCGGTAGCCGCTAAAGATTAAAGAGTTAAATATGTTTGGCAACCCAATTCAGGAGGTGCGGCAAAGCCTAAGAATAGGGGCATTCGCATGGCGCTCGGGGAATATATAGCTTTTCTGGATTCGGATGATGAATGGTTGCCGGAAAAGCTCGAAGAGCAAATAAAGTTATTTGAGGGAGAAACTTCGGGTCGTCCGGCTTTTGTGGGTTGCGGATCAATGTTTGTAGATGAGATACGCGGGTGTGTATATTTGAATAAGATAAAGCGTTACAGGAATGTTTTGGATAATATTTTGATATGGGATTATATGGGCAGTGGAAGCACTACTATGTACAGGAGAAAGGTTTTTGAAGAAGCGGGATTGTTCGACGAAAAGTTAAAACATGCCCAAGACTGGGAGATGCGTATCAGATTGTGTCAAAAATACTCTTTCGATTTTGTGGATAAGCCGATGGTAAAATATTATTTTCACGGCAGTAACATAACCAATACTATTTCACCGGAGGGGAGGGAGATCGATCTGGCCTATATTTATCGCAAGTGGTATGAAGTTTACAAGAAAAGTCCGGTGGTGCATAGCAGGAGGATAACAGAGGATGGGAGAAGACAGTTGTTTTATAAACGCTACAAAGTTTCAGCGGGGTATTTTTTTAGGGCAATTGCGATTTCACCTATAGGCTTTTTTATCCACTTATTTTCATGTTTTGTGAGATATCAAAATAAAATAGCAGGGTGTAATAAGCTGGCAGCAACAGGGAATAGATAATGATTTTTCTGAACAAGGATAGTTTTGTTATTATAGCGAATGTTGAATGGGATTTTTTGTGGCAGAGACAGCATGCTTTGACCAAATATATCTCCGAGAACAAGGGCGGTGTTTTTTTTGTTGAAAACACCGGGTTCAGGGATATCAAAATTTCGGATCTATCAAAAATGGGTCAATGGATCAAGCGGACTTTAACTCTCGATAAGCGAAAGGTTTACAAAAACGATATTCCGCGGAATACTAAGATTCTGAGGCCTTTAGTCTTTCCTCCATTCAAAGGAATGGAACGGTTCTTCAATAAAAATATTTTTTTACCGCAGTTCATTAACACTTTTAAAAAAAATATCACGGGAAAGAAGATAGTGATATCCTATTTGCCCACACAAACGGCACTTGAAATAATCAACCATATTGAGCCGGATATTTTAATCTACGATTGTGTGGTAAATTTTGAAGCAATCGCTATGGACAAAAAAAGGTACACAAGTGCCGAAGAAAAGCTTTTGGAAAAAACGGACATGGTCTTTGTGGATTCCGATTTTCTTTTCCGGAAATATAGTTCTAAGCATGCGAATGTCATACAATTTCACCATGGATGTGATTATGATTTATTCAGCTCTATTGCCGGGCAAAAAGGGGATTTAAAAGAAGTTTGCTATTTTGGGGGGATAAATCAGCATTTGAATTGGGATATTATCAAAGGAATAGCAAACGGGGGATATAAAGTTAAACTTTACGGGGAACGACTTTTATCCAACGTTCCTCATCATAAAAACATTTCTTATGGAGGATCTTTTCCGCAAAAAGAACTTGTTGATAAAATAAGTGCCGCCGGCAGTATTATTTTGCCGTACAGGACAGACACAGATTTCATGAAAGGGGTTCTCCCCGCTAAAATATACGAATGTTTGGCTACGGGAAAACCCGTATTATCGACACCGTTGGGAAATTATAATGAAAATATCAGAGAAAACATTTATTTGTGCGAAGACCCGGCCCAATTTTGTGATATTTTACAGAAAATACCCGAGCTGGATGAGCAGGCTAAAGTCCGGCGAAGACTGGATCTTGCCGCAGAGAACTCCTCGACGCGGGTAATTGGCGGGATAATGAAGCAGGTCGAAAGATATTATGGGACTAAAACATAAAGATATATTCATAAGAGTAACCCAGTTATTTGTTTTTTCGCTTTTATTTTCAGGCGTAGGACTTGACCTTTCTTTTAAAGAACCCGGAGCTTTTTTAAGCTATCCGAATCTGATGTTTTTAATTTTTCTGAGCGTTTCTTTATTTTGCTTTGTCAATGAAGGCGGGTTAAAGCCGACGGTCGTTCTGACTTTGCTGCTTATCTTTGTATTATGGGCAATAAGCGGGGCTTATGTGGCGATGGATATTAAGGAATATTTGAAGTTTTATCTGGCCTTTGGGCGAGGTGTTGCGTTTGTTTTCTTTGTAAATGTGTTGTTGCAAAAATATCCATCAGCGGTAAACAGGGTCATAAATTCATTTTGTTTGATGTGCGTATGCGGAGCAATATTTGCTATTATCCAAGAAATAGTATTTTTAGCGGCTGGTGTACCATTATGGGGCGCGGACACGAGACAGAATCTGGTAACATTTATGTCAGTTAATTTCTTGAGGGTTACATCCTTTATGAGCGATCCGAATGTTTTTGGCGTATATATGGCGGTCGGTCTTGTTGGGATCGCCATAAAAGTTATGTTTAAAAGACCGCGGATATCATGGGTTTTAATAATGGGATTCGGTACTATATTAGCGGCTCTTTTTTTAACTTTTTCCAGGGGCGCTTTTTTAGGCATTGTTATGTTTTTGTTTTTATGTATTAGCATAGCTTTAACGAGAGTTGTGATCCTGGGGAAGGTCTCTTTATTTAAGATGTTGTTGATGACCACGGCTTTTTGTACAACTTTTCTGATGGGGAAATATGTTTTTGATAGAAGAGCTTTAGGAGATATATCTATCGGAAAGCGTTTTTTTGCTTTGAAAGAGTTCGGAGAAATTTTCACAAAATCTCCGATTTTAGGCGCGGGGTTAGGAAACATTTCTATGCACTCCGTCTATGGCCAGACTTCGCACAACCTGTTATTGGAAGTTTTTGGCAGCACAGGAATAGTAGGCGGTGCGATCTTTATCGGGATATTGATCTTTACTTATCGGGAGACAGCGGTCATAAAAAAAGTTTTTCCCAAGGAAGGTATGATCTTGCAGGGTTTTTTCCTTTCAATACTTATCGTAGGGATCTTCCTGAGTCTTCTTTCAAACGTTTTGTTATGGGTTATCATAGGTTTAATAGACGTTCTGTACAATACTTGCAGGAGTGAGATCTCAGAGTATTCGCCTTATTGTGTTGACCCTGCGGGGGGGAGTTCATGAAAATAATGTATTTCATAACGAAGTCGGAAGTCGGCGGCGCCCAGACATATGCTTTGCAAGCGCTTGAGTATTTAAAATCCAGATCAAATAGTGTGGCGATAATGAGTTATCCCGGGGGGTGGCTTGAAAATATGGTAAAAGAAAGATGTATTGATTTTTACCCGAATGAATATTTCAGCAATAGTTTTAATCCCTGGAGGTTATTAAAGGCAATAGATGTAGTTAAAGAGGCGGTAAACGAGTTCAGCCCTGATATCGTGGAGTGTCATAGTAGTTATGCCGGTTTTGTGGTAAGATTAGCGGTCGGGAATAGAATGCCTTCAGTATTCGTTGTGCATGGATGGGGTTTTGATTCAGGGGTTCCTTTTTTTCGAAGGATTTTTATCAAACTACTGGAAAAAATAGCGGCGTTATTTTGCTCAAAGATAGTATGCGTTTCAAATTATGATCATGCGCTGGCAATAAAAAACAAAATTTCAAATGAGAATAAATTAATTGTAATTAGAAACGGAGTTATAACGGATGATGTTCCGCCTAAGGAAAGTACAAGTTCCGGGAGCGAAACTATTTTAAGAGTGATATTTGTCGGCAGGTTAGCCCGGCCAAAAGATCCACTTTTGCTGCTTAGGGCATATGTTTCTCTTGAAGTCGAGTTAAGAGAGAAAATACAAATTACTATTGTGGGAGACGGTCCGGGGGAAAAGTCTGTACAGAAGTTTATTCGCAAGCATAAAATAGATAAGAATATACGATTAAAGGGTTGTGTTAAAAGAGCGAAGTTACTAGTTGATCTTAAAACATTTGATGTTTTTGTTCTTACTACCAATCACGAGGGATTATCTTTAGCTTTATTGGAAGCTATGTCATCAGGGTTAGCGGTAATAGCGTCGAGTGTCGGCGGGAAAACGGAGGTTTTATCGGGCGGATTT
>CAYMTI010000163.1:0-4123 GCA_964393315.1 uncultured Planctomycetia bacterium | reverse complement strand
ATATAAAAAAGCGGAAGAAGAGATAGAAAAAGAGACCGGGTGTTATGAAAAAATGAAAGGGATAGTGGGGGAGATTAAGTTATGAGTATAAGATTTGACCCCTTTAGGAGTAAATATAAGGTGATCGCTGGCCATTATTTTTGGAGATTTGTGCAGATATATAGTCGACAGCTTTTTGCATTGATCGTGTTTCTTTTTTGTATAAAGTTTATGGATCCGAAAACTTTTGGTGTTTACAATTATATTTTGGCCATAGCTTCTTTAATAATAGCCTTTGGGGATTTTGGTGTATCAACAGCCGCAAGTAAGTGGGTTGCGGGGTATAACGCCAGAGAAAAGCATAAGGTTGACCTTGTGCCGTTTAACGCGGCAATTATTATTTTGGTATTTACGGCGGTTGTTTTATTAGTGCTAAGTGTTTTTGTGCGCATCTGTCCTTCAGAAAAATATGTTTACTTACCATATGTGATTCCTTTTATTGTCATGGTGCCTCTGGTTTCTATGCTGGATGGTGTTTATAGAGGACTTAAAAGATTCAGGTTTTTATCCTTGATAAATATGGGGGTAGGTTTTTTTTCGTTAGGTATTATATATTTTTTGATAAGCAGGAAGGGGTTGGTGGGGGCTATACTGGGACAGAATTTCTTTTATTTGATGCTTCTGGTAACTATGATTTTTTGCTACAGGGGTATAAAATTAAAATTTGAAAGTTCGGTTATTAAGGATATGAGTAAAGATTTCTTTTTTGTCGGATTCGCAAGTTTAGGGTATTTTCTGTATACAAGAGTTGAAGTTCTTATCCTGGGCCAATTTAATTATATACAAGAAATAGCATATTACGAGGTGGTTAATCGGACATTTATGTTTTTTGCATTACCCTTTAGCATACTAGGCCAGGTTGTCGCCCCGGATATAGCTTCGCTTGCAACTAATGGGAAGATCGGAGAAATACTGTTCAAATTCGAAAAATATTTTATAACGGTAGTTCCTTTGTCTCTGTTATTATCCGGTATTTTTTTATGGTTTTCTCCTATTCTTATAAAAAAGTATTTACCCGCGTATTACGCGCCTGCGATGTTGATCGCCATCTCTATTTTGTCTTTTCTTTTGTTTTCTAAGATTTGGGGCGCGGTAATAAGTCAGGGTTTCTTGGTAAGTTCCGGATATGCTAAAATTATGACCATTTTCACGATCGGCGGCGGAATCTTAAATATAGTTTTCGATTATATACTCATAGCCGCGATAGGCTTTCAAGGTGTTTTCTGGAGTACGCTTATTGTACATACGGCTGTGATATTCGGGGTGACATTATATCTTTATCTGGCATTAAAAAAAACGCGTTTAACCGACGTCAGACAAGTTCCGATTGTATTGAACCGTTGAGTCGAAATATTTAAATAAAATTATGAGAAATATTTTCAATCCATCAAAGTTTATATATAGCTATCTCGCCGATTATTTAAAAAAATATCGGGATGTTCTGAAAGGGAGTCTTGTTGATGTAGGATGCGGAAATAAACCGTTCGAAAAAATATTTCGGAATGTTGATACTTATTTTGGGATAGATATCAGCAATTCCGGTAAAGCGGATCTTGTTTGTGATGTTCTGGATATCAGGGTGGAAAATGAGATAGCGGATTCGGTTTTATGTACACAGGTTATTGAACATGTTCCGGATCCCGATAAATTGATATCAGAAATACACAGGATCTCAAAACCGGGCGCATATTGTATTCTTACCGCACCTCATTTTTCTCGTATTCATGGGGCTCCGAATGATTTTTTTCGTTTTACACCTTTCGGGTTAAGATATCTGTTCGAAAAACATGGATTCGAGATTATAGCTATTGAGGGAATGAAGGGAGGATGGCTTACGTTTATATATCTTGTGATGTTCTATTTTTTTGACAAAATGAAAAAGTTTTCTTTGCTTTTTACCCCCTGGTTTTGTTTGTTTTATCTGGTTATTCAGAAGCTCGATAGAGATGGAAGGTATGCGTTTAATTATATTCTGGTTGCGAAAAAAAAGGAGGACTAATGGCGGAACGGGCACATCCTGATCTGAAGGGATTCAAAAACAGGTTTTGGGGAATGAAAAAAAATATTTACAGGGAAAATCTGTACAAAAGGTATGAATTTTGTAACGCATACATTAAAGATAAAAGAGCGTTAGATATCCCCTGCGGCATGGGATGGGGGACCTCCCTTTTGTCCGGGGCAGGCGAATTATTCGGTGTTGATAAGTCGCGGGAGGCTATAGACGAAGCCAGAAGAAAATATCCACGTATAAATTTTAATGTAGGGGATATGACCGCTATGAGTTTTCAGGATAACTTTTTCGATGTTTTGATCTGTCTTGAAGGGTTCGAACATTTGACGTATATGGATGGCCAAAAATTTCTTAAAGAGACAAAAAGAGTTTTAACTGAGGGCGGATTATTTATTGTTACAACTCCGCTATTAAGAGACGATAAGTACCATTCCGGAAACATCTATCATCTTTGTGAATATAGAAGGGACGAACTTTATCAGATAATCAAGGATTTTCGTTTCAAGGTTATTCATGAAGATTTTTTAAGTTCTCCTGAAAAGAACGAGATCATAAGGCTTGTTTTGGAAAATAATTAGCTGAGGATGAATATATGAAAAAGATATGCTTAATTTATCCAAATACCATGCAATTGCCGGAGTCTTTTCGTGTGGCGACAAATATTTCCACTGGCAACAGGAAAACCCTCCCGCCCCTTGGAATGCTTTACATAATCGGTAATTCGAAATATGAAATAGATTTCATAGACAATAGAGTAAAGAGATATGGTTTTGAAAAAATTTACAATATTCTTTCCGAATACGACATAATCGGTTTTGGCGGAACCATATTTGAGATAGAAGAGGCAAAAAAACTATCGCATGCGTTACTTGAACAAGAGAAAAGTACCATATACGGAGGCCCTAATGCTACCGTTAATTGGGAAAAATACTTGGGCGATTTTTCAGTTATATTCAGAGGAGAGGCGGAAGAGGTATTTGATGAAATAATCGAGCATATAGATGATCCGGGAGATCTTGGCTTTACCCGTAGAGACGGGACATATTTTAATTTAACGCCTTATAGAGTAGAAGATCTTGACAAATTACAATATCCCTCTAGGAATATGATAGATGCCGAGGATTATAAACGTGTGGTAGATGTTTACCTTAAAGGCGTTTACCCGGTAGATATAGTATCCAGTAGCCGAGGGTGTCCATATGATTGTTATTTCTGCTCATCGAAAATAATATGGGGGAGAAAATATAATTGTCGTTCCGTTGATAATGTTATTGAGGAAATAAAATATCTTATGAATACTTATGGTACTCGTGGAATATATTTTAGAGAAGATAACTTTACCGTGGGTCGCGATAGATTAGCGGAGTTTTGCCGTAAAGTTAAAGCACTTAATATTTCATGGATGTGCGAATCGAGAGTTGATACCCTTGACGAAGAGATCATTTTATCTATGTCAGATTCAGGTTGCAGGGGGATATGGTTTGGCATAGAGTCTATGGATAGAGAAGCACAGAAAAAAATAGGTAAGAATATCGATCTTGACAAGGCAGGAAGGATCGTCGCTTTTTGCAGGAAACAGTCTATTGTTGTCGGAGGAGGTTTCATGCTGGGGTTTACTTTTGATGATAAGGATTCAATAATAAAAAACTATAACGATTCAAAAAAGATCGGATTAGATATCAGGTTCTATAACCGGGTATGGGCCATTCCAAAATCGGAAATGTACGATGAGATCATAGCTCATAATATTGATCGTTATGAGTATCGAGATATACTTTTGCCGGGAACAAAATATTTATCCGCAAAAGAAGTGAACGATCTTTATTTTAAACTGGTTTCAGGGAAAGAGCGTATCGGGAAAATATTATCAGGTTTGATAGGGGAAAAAAGAATGGAAAATATAAAGAAGAAATTTCCATTCTTACAGAAGCTGGGGGTGAAGTTATTAAGGAAATGAGCAAGCCTCTGGTTTCAGTAGTTATACCAACCTATAACAGCGCGCATGTTTTGTTCCGGGCTATAAAGAGTGTGCTTGGCCAGAAATTCCAGGCTTTTGAACTTATTGTTGTGGAT
>CAYMTI010000162.1:0-4130 GCA_964393315.1 uncultured Planctomycetia bacterium | reverse complement strand
GGGTATAATGCCCGCGGATCCTGAAAACATGAAAAAATGGACTTTTGATCTGAAGATCAGAACAGACGCCGCCCACACTTCAGAAATGCCCCCGATAACGATCTCTCCGATCAGGATCATCCCCGGGAGGCTTCTCCCATTCGATAGTAAATGGAAAATAAGAACCCCGGGGAAACCCCCGGTTTACAATAAAATACCGGTAAAACCGGAGAACAAAAAAGGCGTCAAAGATGTTTTTACCGCTAAAGCCCTTGGCGCGGAACTTTATCAAATGGATGCTAACGTAAAACTTAAAGGCGGAATAAACTGGAACTGTCCATACTACAGAGTCGAAATAGCCAGGTTAACAGACGCCCCGGTTAGCCTTGACAATATGCACTTGGAGGTAACGATCTCTCCGATCACGGACCTTTCCCGTTTCTGGCAGGTACCTTTCAGGGCAAGAATAGGCGTAATTGATGAGAAAGAAAAAGTAATGTTCGGCCCTAACATTTCATTATGCGAGGGGAGGCCTAATAAAGCCTGGCTGGATATATCGATGACAAACCCCATCCCTAAAGGTTTCGTCATGCCGGGATTCGATCCTTCCAGAATAAAAGGCATAGTTATAAATATAGAGAGCTCCCATGAAAAAACAGGTATCATGGATATTCCCCTGTCTTTCACGAATTGTTATATATCACCTAAAGAATATCCCAGGACCAATTATATAGAGAAGATAGATTTTTCTTCTCTGGAAACACATCCTTCTTCCTGGATCCTTACCAAGATGATCAACAAAAACGCCAGCCCTTTGATCGGAATAAATTATCCTTTTCCCGTAATAAAAGATCTTCCTCCGGGCATCATGGAAATCCCTCAGATATATCCGTGCGTCGGCAAAAAAACAAATGATAAAGTACATCTGGGGTTTTCCAGCGAGATAACCGGAAAGACTTTATTTGAAGACTTTTCGTTGTTTGCGGAAAAAGACATAAAGATAGTACGCATGCTCATACTAGGACATCTTGAAGGGGTTTTTACCTGGGCTGAACGCGGCAAAATGATATCCGGGTTTGATCCCGAACTGGACAAGATGATCCAGAAAGCCGCAGGGCTTCCGGTAGAAAAACTTGCCGCTTTCATAAGAGAGAACGAAAATATTTTATTCCAGGCCGGGAATATCCCCGGCCTGGAAGAACATGTACTCCCTGATCTTTTCGCTCTTCTTGATACTCATGAAAAAGTAAGCGAAAAAACCGGGAAAAAGATTATAAGTATCTTATCTCTTCTGGATTTCACTATGGGCGACGGGATAACAGCGGAGGGACCTTATAAAAAATACACTGTAGGAGAACATACCGAAGTAGTAACCGACCCTATCACAAAAACTAAGGCACATATGATCCTCTGGAAATTAATGAATGTTTTTTCACATGATCCTCGTTTCAAGGAATATATCGGTGCTATAGAAATAATGAACGAACCGGGTAACGCTTCAGCTTTATCCACAAAAAAACTTTTCCCTGACCTGTTAAACTATATGGGAGAGACCCTTTACCTGGTCAAAGACGCCATCGGCCCGGAAGTACCGGTTACAATAGGTTTCAGAAGCTGGCCGCCCGATCTGCGTTACTGGTCTCCTCTGGCCAAAGGGCTGGATATCCTGCTTCCGCATTATTGGTACAGTCTGGAATCATATGACATAAATGTGCCTGAGCTATGGCCTATGGACATGCCGGCAAAAAAACTCTGGGAATATATGGGGGTTGACCCGAAAAACAGGATCACTGGAATAGGTGAAATAAGCCCGGGAGGAGATGTCAAAAAAAATCTAATAAACCTTGAAAAAGCGGGGTATGATCTTATCCTTCTATGGTCATATTCAGGACATGACGGGCATGACGCTAAACTCTCTCTGCCTGAAAGTATGGACTACAGCAAAGCTAACATGATAGCTGATAAACTAAGCAGAGACTCTTCTCCCGCATATTTTAAAAAAGCTTTTACATACATATCAGCGGCAAAAAGACTTTTTGAATCGGAGGGAAAGCATAAAAAAACCACGACCGGCCGGGAACCTGGATTTAATGATTATCTTTCTGATAAAGCAAACAATATATCGGATAAAACCCTGCGGGATACCGTAAGCGGTATGCAGAAGATCATAAAATTAAAAGACATGTCATATGCCCCTAATGATATGGATTATTTAGAGCGTCAACTTTCGGATCTGGCTAAAAAGAACGCGGAATGATCCGGGAGTTAAAACCTCGCCCAGTCCTTTTTTATTTATATAGCCGGGAGGCTTTTCCGGAAAAATACATTATTTCTTTACCCATATTTTTTCATTACATTCCTTCAGAACATATTTCCCGTCCGGACCGGGAGCGCATCTGGAAAGTATCCACTGCTGCCGCCCGGCCATCCATTCCCCATTTTCATTCCTGCCGATAACTACTTTCAGGATGATCCCATACTGGTATTTCTTTGTAGTCAAGTCCCCCAGAAGATCCCCTAGAGAATACGCTATTAACTTGTTCTGTCCCGCTACTAATTCAGCTGTAACAGGTTGGGGGCAATGAGAATGATGCCCTATCACGGCGTCAAATTTCTTTAAGAACCCTTTACCCGCAGATACTATGCCCGGACGGGGATACAACTCAAGTTCATAACCAAAATGCGGATACAAAACATTAAAAACCCCCGGCTTAATATATTTTTCCGCCGATCCCAGCATAAAGACATATCTGTTTTTTCTATTAGACCACATTGTCCCCGATGTCAATCTGATGTCCTCCCCGATGTCAATGAACGGACGTTCTTTCCATCCGAAAACGTTGAACCCTTTTGATCTCATTTTCGCGACCGAATCGAAAAATTTCTCTTGCCCCAGATCCCCTGCGTGATTATTAGCCACTGAAAGATATGTTCTTTCCGGAGGGAATAGATCGGACAATACTTTTATTATTTTTTCCGTATGATATAAATCAGATGTTATTAACGGCAGTACTGGCTTCTCTCCGGCAATAGTGCCTTCAAAATTCCCCACCAGGTAATCGCTTCCGTTAATAAAATCCCTTACCCCGTCACTGATAACAATGTCTCTGCCCGACAGAGGCATAATATCACCCGTAAATGTAACCGTGTATTCCGCCTTGACTTTACCATTGAGCTCACTGCCGACAGGAAGCCCCCTGACAGCGGCAGGGTTGTCATGCTCCAGACCCGCAACGGTTTTTCTTATCCAGTTAAGACTTTCGGCCGCGTCATACGGTGAAGCTACATTTACAACCGGCCATCCAAGAAGATGGCACATGCCCGCCAGCATTAAAATAAATACCGGGACGATCCACAACGAATGTAACCACTTATTAAAAGACATATTATCGACAAAAATCCTAAAAACACAAAAAAAGAGAACGATCCCCGTGAAAACGCGGGGACCACGCCCTTTTTTATCGCAAAACACAACCGCGCTTACTTTACTACGATATCATAACAACGTATGGTCTTACGCCCGTTGGCTTCACATCTTTTCTGAGCCTGCTCAACAAGCCAGTATACGTAGCTATTCAACCCCTCAAGAGCATCGCTGGAAACATTATACTTTCCGCCGCCTTTCAGCGCCTCTTTGGTCTTAGACCCCACCAAAAGCATTTCTCTTTCTTTTTCACCCATAACGATCCTCCTTAAGTTGTGATAGATATAAACCCTTTTATTAAATTATAACAAAGAGCCACCCGGAAAGCAACTCCCGCTAGTTGGGGTCAGACCTCGCCAGAGCACATTTTTGTGCACTGGCGAGGTCTGACCCCAAAATAGGAACTTGCTATTACTTAGATTTAACTATAAAATGATGGCGGTAGTTTATAAACAAAACAGAAGATATCATGGATCCCGTTTTATATATGGCCCCCGTAAGGGGGATAACAGAAAATATATACCGCAATACTTACTCGCGTTTTTTTGAAGGTTACGACCTTTGCGTAACTCCTTTTATAACCAATAATAAAGTAAAAAAAGTCAGGCTCAAGGATATCTCGCCCGGCAAAAACAGCGCCGCATTCGGTCTTATTCCCCAGATACTGGAAAAAGGGGAGTGTATAATTGAGTGTGTCTGAGGGGGGATAAAAGAAAAGGGATAACTA
>CAYMTI010000161.1:0-4212 GCA_964393315.1 uncultured Planctomycetia bacterium | reverse complement strand
TTCAAGATCATCCGTCACAACCGCGCCGATATTCTCCCTACCCATAAAACTCCCCAGGTCCTTGCCCAACCCCGGGAACCCCCTTCTTTCAAGCGCTAGCTTGATCTCGATCTCATCATCGGATAAAGCTATACTGGCTATCTTTGTTCCCATTCTTCCGCACGCTCCGGCTATACCGATCTTTACCATCTATCCTCCCGTTTATGAAGTATTCAGTTAAAAAACAGTTATAAATATAACATATCTCTGTTTTCCCCTCTTATGCCTGAATCTTCACCCTTAATACTTAAACATCTTTCTCATATCAGCTTGTATTTTTTCAATACTTTACTGAATTTTTCTTTGTTTTCCGGACGCATTTCACAAAGCGGAAGACGCCATTCTTCCTCTATCTTACCCATGAGACTTAGCGCCGTTTTTACGGGCAGAGGATTGGTCTCTATGAACATGGCCTGGCACAACTCCATTATTTCATAATGTATCTTTTTGCTCGACCGTATATCACCGTTTAGAAATGTTTCTGTTAGATCATGTATTTTTCCCGGGATTATATTAGCCGCGACACTCACTATCCCCGTAGCGCCAAGAACCATGAACGGCAAGGCCAGAGAATCATCCCCGCTCATAACAATTATATCGCACGCTGATAAAATATTCATAACCTGCTGCGAACTTCCCGATGCCTCCTTTACTGCTACGATATTATCGATCTCCGAAAGCCTGGCTATAGTGTCCGGCGAAAGCGATATCCCGGTCCGTGACGGCACATTGTACAGCATAATAGGTAAATCCTTAACTGCTTCGGCTATTATGGAGTAATGCCTGTACTGGCCCTCCGCGGTAGGTTTATTGTAATACGGGGTAATTATCAAAGCTCCATCCGCTCCTGAATCTCGGGCACTTACGGTTAATTCGATGGATTCTCTTGTATTGTTTGAACCTGTCCCAGCAATCACCGGAACTCTTTTATCCACAATATCTACAGCGAGTTTTATCAGCGATTTCTGTTCTTCCATGGATAACGTTGCCGCTTCCCCGGTACATCCGCAGGGCAAGATACCATCAGTTCCGTTCTTTATTTGAAATTCTATAAGTTCAGCGTATGCGTCCGTATCTATCTTCCCGTTTTTGAACGGGGTAACTAAAGCTACTATCGATCCTCTAAACATATTACTCCTCCCTATTAACTTGTATCCGTTAGTTCGCCGGGGTAATATCTCCCGTTTCTATCCACAAACTACACGAAATTATATTTTCCCCTCAAAAATTATTGCCGCGGCGCCTTCAAGATAAACATTTTCGACCTTATCCCCTTTAAGATCGAAATACACGGTAAGAACTTCTCCGCTTTTCGTCTTCATACTGACCGGTGAAGACACGTAACCCAAAAGCCCCAGGATAACGGCCGACGCAGTCGTCCCTGTCCCGCATGCCAGCGTCTCATCCTCTACGCCCCTTTCATATGTCCTGAGAACAGCCGAAGACCCGTCCACAGGCTTTACGAAATTAGCGTTGGTACCTTCGGGAGCGAAAAACTGATGATGTCTTATTAGTCTGCCTATTTCTTTTACATCGTAATTTTCCAGATCCTCCTCTACCAGATGCACAACGTGGGGAACCCCGGTATTGATAAAATGCGTAACCAGAACATGGTTGCCTATTCCCAAATTAAGATTTATCTTCGTGTCTTTAGGTTCACTCATTTTCAGTTTTATCATCTCTCCATTGACGGCGGCGGAAATAATACCCGCACCGGTCTCTATTTCCAGTTCATTGCCCAGGCCGTTAATACTCGCATAGTAAGCGCTGCACCTGGCCCCGTTGCCGCACATATTTACTTCCGAACCATCCGGGTTAATTATACGCATCCTGAGATCGCCTTTCTCCGACGGTTCAAGTACAAGAAGCCCGTCCGCGCCTACCGATATCTTCCGGGTACAAATATCCATGGCTATGCGAGAATAATCTAGATCCCGCACGCTAAGTTCCCCCGATAAATTGTCGATTATCACAAAGTCGTTACCACTCGCCACAGCTTTAGTAAAAACAAGGTCATATTTTCTCATCATTTCAACTCTTTCAATATTTTTTCATTCTTAATAAGGTCTTTATATGTTTCCGCGTTCCTTATCACGCGCGCCTCACTGTTAATTACAAGAATTTCCGCAGGCCTCGGCCGGGAATTATAATTGGAACTCATACTGAAACCGTAAGCTCCCGCTGACATAACAGCCAGGTATTCCCCGGGAATAAGCTCGGGAAGCTCTCTATCGAGCGCCAGATAATCTCCGCTTTCACATATCGGTCCGACAACATCATACTTACTCAATTTCGATTCCCTGGCCACCACGGTTTTAATATCATGGTAAGCCTCGTACAGGCTCGGGCGTAAAAGATCGTTCATCCCGGCATCAACTATCGCGAATTTCTTGCCGGTGGACCCGGTCTTGACATAAAGAACTTTTGTAACAAGAATACCGCTATTACCCACAATGAACCTTCCGGGTTCCAATATTACTTTGAGATCCCTGTCTCTCAATAAAGGCACTACTGCATCCGCAAAATCCCTGGCTGTAGTCAATTTCTCATCATTATAAATGATACCGAATCCGCCTCCGATATTAAGCCATTCTATATCAATACTTCTTTTATCCACGAACTCCAGTACTTTTTTAAGTGATGTCATAAAAGGCTTCGTATCGGTTATCTGTGAACCGATATGTACATGTAGCCCTTTAAGCTCTACATGAGAATATTTATTGGCATTATCGAATATCTCCTCGGCCATATCAAAATCGACGCCAAACTTTTTCTCTTTCGTACCTGTGGTTATATAATCATGCGTATCCGGTTTTACATCAGGATTAATGCGGATCGCTACTCTTGCCTTTTTCCCAAGTTTGCCGGCTACCGTATCTATCATGATAAGTTCGGGAACGGATTCAACATTAAAGAACAAAATATCCTTTTGAAGAGCGTCCTTTATCTCTTCGGCGGTTTTACCCACGCTCGCGTATACAATACGCTCCGGAGAACATCCGGCTTTTCCCGCTTTAAAAAGCTCCCCTCCAGAGACAATATCCAATCCTGCTCCCGAGTTAACAAGAGCCCTGCAAATAGACAAGTTTGAGTTAGCTTTCATGGAAAAACATACAAGCGGATCTATCTCCTTGAACGCTTCTTTTATTTTCAAAAAATGACCCATCACAGTTTTATAGCTATAAAGATAAAATGGTGTTGGAAATTCTTTTACAAGATCCGATACAGCTATATCTTCACAAAACAAATTATGATCCTTATAAGTAAAATCATGCATTTTACCCTCTCAATTCTTTTTTCCATTTATTCAAGGCTTTCTCGACCATATCGGGATTTGTACTACCTTTTGTTTTTTTATTATTGACCGAGACTTCCGGATTCAAAAGCCCGTATATTTTATCGTCTATCTTGTCGCTGAAACCCTTCAGTTCGGAGACAGAAAGGTCCGAGATATTTATACCTTCATCCGTGCATTTTTTCACGATAGCGCCAACCGTATCATGCGCATCCTTGAAAGCCATACCCTTTGAAACAAGGTGTTCCGCTATATCAGTTGCATAGATAAATTCATCCTCTAGAGCTTTACCCCCTTTTTCCCGGTTGACCGTAATAGAACCGACAAGACGCCCCAGCGCATCAAGACAACCCGCCGCGGTCTCCACGCTTTCGAATAAAGGCTTCTTGTCTTCCTGCAAATCCCTGTTATACGAATGCGGTAAACCTTTAAGCAGGACGAAAAGAGAGTTAAGAGAACCTATTATCCCCGCTGACCTGCCGCGTATGAGTTCAAGGACATCAGGATTTTTTTTCTGCGGCATCAGAGAACTTCCCGTGCAAAAATCCATACCTATTTCAATAAACCCGAATTCCGGTATGCTGTATAAAATAAGATCATCGGCTATCCTTGACAAATGAACGGCAAGAATAGATAAGGCCGATACCATTTCTATAATGAAATCCCTGTCACTTACTGAATCAATACTGTTGCGGGATATACCCCTGAAGCCCAGTTTCGAAGCCGTTAGATCCCTGTCAAGTTTAAGATTTGAGCCCGCTATCGCCCCCGATCCCATAACGGATATATCGCCCCTGGTTGACGCGTCCTCGACCCTTTCCGAATCCCTTGAAAGCATTTCCACATAAGCCAGCAAAAGATGGGCGAAATGTACGGGC
>CAYMTI010000160.1:2094-4226 GCA_964393315.1 uncultured Planctomycetia bacterium | reverse complement strand
AATAATTGATAAAAATTCTAATCCTATAGATGAGAAAATTATAAAACTTTGAGAATTCAAAAGATGTGTATCAAAAAACTCAGATCGCTACAGGCCGTAGTACTCAGGATATAAAAAAAAAAATTACCGATATAAAAGGTAAAAGAGTATTGGATGTGGGATGCGGTTCGGGAGGCCTTTTAATACCTTTCAATGAAGCGGGAGCCATTACTTGTGGGATAGATATGGACGATGATTTTCTTTCAATGGGGAAGGATCTGGGCCTGGATCTCATTAATATGGATATTATGACATTTTCCCCGGAAGAAAAATTCGATATTATAGTTATGACAGATACTTTTGAGCATCTGCCTAACGCCAGGGAGATGCTTTCAAAGATCAGAGAATTGCTGAATGATGGAGGGTATCTTTTCATCGGGGTTCCCAATATAGATCCGCAGATCTCTAAATTTCATTTTCTTCATCATCTGCATATACTTCATATGTGGTATTTTGACAAATACACTTTATGCGGTTTACTTGAATCCAGCGGTTTCCAGATCGCGGATATTTGCGAGCAAAGGAATCTTGAGGTCCTGTCTCAAAAAAAAGACGCGTTTCCCAGAAAATATAACAGGAGCAGGCGTATGAGTATCGTACTGAAGTATGTTATTCTTAAGCTGCGGTGTCTTAGAGAATCCTTTGTGTCGACAATAAGAGATTTACTTGAAAAAAGTAAAGAAAAAAGCCGGAATATAATAAATGCTGGGAACAGATCGAAGTCCGTATAATTCGGATTGCTTTCCTGTTTTCACATGGTATATTTATGCTTTAAGCAGTAATAAAAAAAGGGGGGGCAAATGAAAAAGATCTTTGTTGTACTTATGGTTTTATGTCTTGTCGTGAGTTTCAGTTCCGCGGCTATTGCAGGAGGGCACAGGCCAGGTCCTTTTGGGAAAATGGGAATGGATGATAAATTGGCGAAGAAAATGCATAAGGCTATAGTGAATGCGGAAGAACTAGGGTTAACCGATGAGCAGGAGGATAAGATCGTTGACCTGAAGATAAAAATGAAGAAGGAAGTAATTCAGTATGACGCTAAGATAGATACAGTAAAGATCGATATAAAATCGGAACTCTGGAAGGATAAGATCGATCAGGTTAAAATCGATAAGCTTATAAACGATAAATATGCTCTTAAACGGGATAAAGCTAAAGCTCTGGTGGAGTATATGGTCGAGTTTAAATCCATATTGAGCGATGAGCAGAATGCCCAGATGAAAAGTATGTGTCTTAAAGAAAAAAAGTGACCTGATGGATCGCTATATACGGGTACTTATATGGGGTCTTTCGGGTGTTCTGGTGGGAGCAGCTATAGGGTATTTTGGTAAATGTACTTCAGGAACATGTCCATTCACTAGTGACCCTTTTGTATCAGCTGTTCTGGGAGGTCTTATCGGTGGGTTACTGGGAACCGTCAAGTGACGTTTCCCTACTGACCGTGGGGGACATATGAAATTGTTGTTATTTTTGGCGTTATTGCCGTATATTTTTAATGGGAGGAGTTAAAAATGGAACGTAAAGGCGTTATAACTATGGAGGGGGCTCCGCTTACCATCGTGGGAGAGGAAATAAAAGATGGCCAGATCGCCCCTGATTTTACTGTTCTGGACGGGGATCTCAAAGAGAAAAAGCTCAGTGATTTTAACGGTAAGATAAAACTTATTGCTTCCGTTCCGTCTCTGGATACCCCTGTTTGTGATCTGCAGATCAAAAGGTTCAATGATGAGGCTTCCAAACTAGCAGAAGATATCGTTGTTATCTTCATAAGCATGGATCTTCCTTTTGCTCAAAAGAGGTTTTGTCAGGCATATGACATAAATAAAGTTAAAACTTTTTCCGATCACCGGACATCTGATTTCGCCTTGAAGTTCGGTGTTTTGATAAAAGAGCTGAGGCTTCTTGCCAGATCGATTTTTGTTCTTGATAAGGAGAATAAAGTTACCTATGTGGAGTATGTGTCTGATATAACTTCGCATCCGGATTATGATGCCGCTTTAAGCGCCCTAAGGGATTTGCTTTGAGTTTGGCCGTAGCAGATGTTTTGTAAATGAGTAAAAATTTAATTAAATGGTCTGTAATATCCGCTGGAG
>CAYMTI010000160.1:0-2084 GCA_964393315.1 uncultured Planctomycetia bacterium | reverse complement strand
GTGACTGCGATGGCTTCGCAGATCATTTTTCTGCGGGAGTTTCTTGTTGTTTTCGGAGGAAATGAACTTTCTATCGGTATAGTCCTGGCTAACTGGCTTATGTGGGGAGGTATCGGAAGCGTCATTGCTGGAATTTTGGCAGGAAAAGTCAAGTCAGGCCGTTCGCTTTTGGCGTTCAATCAGTTGTTACTGGCAATAGCCCTGCCGTTTTTCTTTTTTCTTGTCAGAGTGTGCCGTCCTTTTCTAGGTACTGTTACCGGGGAGATCACGGGGTATTCACAGATATATTTATATAGTCTTATTGCGCTGTCTGTGCCGTGTATATTGACTGGTTCCATGTTCAGCTGCGGATGCCGCGTATATAAGGATCTTTCCAGAACAACTATAAGGTCGGTTTCAAATGTATATATACTGGAAGCTATCGGTTCCCTGTTGGGGGGAGTCCTGGCCGGAATGTTTCTCTTTGTCCATACTCCTCAATCTTTTATTCTTATAGCGTTATCTCTATTGAATGCGTACACATCTTTCCTGATCCTTTCCGATATAAGCAGGAGTAATAAAGTAAAAATTCTATCCGTACTTTTCTGCATTTTTTGTTCTGGGATCTTTGTCTATATCACAGGATCCGGAACTCTTTCGAAAATAGATAAAATCTCTGTCACTAAAGAATGGAAAGATTTTAACGTAATAACATCCGGAGATTCTGCTTACGGAAATGTCACTCTTACCGGGGCCGGGGATGAGTTCTCTTTTTATGAGAACGGCTTATATTTATATTCCGTTCCTGATCCGCTTTACGCGGAGGAACTTACTCATTTTAACATGCTTCAAAATAGCGCCAGGGGAAAGGTTCTGGTCATAGGGGGAGGCGTTGAGATCCTTAATGAGCTTTTGAAGTATGATGTTTCCCGGATAGATTATGTCGAACTTGATCCTTTGATCGTTTCCATCGGGAAAAAGTATATGAAAGATATATATTCCAGGGCTTTATCCGATAAACGTGTAAATGTGATCTTTGAGGATGGACGTGCTTTTGTCATGGATTCCGGCGGTAAATATGACAATATCCTGATATCTGCCGGCGATCCTTATACGGCTTTTACCAACAGGTATTACACTCTGGAATTTTTTAATGCTCTTAAAAAAAGGTTGAATCCGGGTGGTGTCGTTAGTTTCGGACTGACTTCCAGCAATAATTACCTGAGCGATGAAGCGGCGGATTATCTAGGGTCTATTTACAACACCGTCAAAAAGCTTTTCCCGGAGGTGCTGCTTATTCCCGGGGATACGATGTATTTTATTTTTTCTTCTGAGAAAGAACGTTTGATCAGGACACAGTCGGAAATCGAAAAAAGACGCAGAGAGCTGGATATCCCCGCTTTATATGTACGGGATTATTACCTGGAGGATAAATTATCTGTTCGGCGTCTTGAATATGCCAGAGATATTATAGGTTCATCAGATAAAGATCTGATAAATACTGATCTTCATCCGGTTACATATTATTTTTCATCCAGGTTCTGGAATTCTCAATTAGATGATACTCTGTGGACCCGGATATTTGACAGCATTTCCGCAAGAACGGTTTTGATCGTATTCTTTTCTATCTCTGTGATATTTGCGCTTTTTAAACCTTTATTGAGGACCGGATTTCCGGCTTATCCTTATTATTTGTCTGTTTTTTCGACCGGTTTTTCTGAAATGGTATTTCAAATGGTTACTATAATATCTTTTCAGGTTCTTTACGGCTTTGTTTATTTTAAGATGGGACTGATATTCGCCTCTTTTATGATAGGTTTGGGTATAGGAGGATGGATATATAACAAGTACATGATAAGGATCACTGATCATATTAGTTTTTACCGGAGGATACAAATGCTGATAACAATATATCCTGTGATACTTCTATTAATAATGATCGTACTTGATAAGAACAGGTCGTTATTTCTCCGTTGGGCAGGTTCTGAAGTTATTCTTCCTTTGCTTCCAGTTGTTCCCGGGATACTGGGGGGAATACAATTTCCCGCGGCTAACCGAGTATCCGGAAAGGATAATGCCGATTATATAAAACATGCGTCCTCACT
>CAYMTI010000159.1:0-4259 GCA_964393315.1 uncultured Planctomycetia bacterium | reverse complement strand
TACTAATACGCCTTTTTTTATCCCATTGAAGGATTCATATTCAATATATACAAGGATTTTAATAATATTGAAAAGCTTCTGGAAATACTTATTTATTCTTTTTCTCCCGTTCAAGCTTAACGCCGAACGTATTTTCTCCGTTCCAAAAACAATATTCTCGAAAGAAGTGCTTGCGGGGTTTTTTTGCTTATTAATATCCCTTTTTATATTTTACCGGTCATGGAAAAAGCATAAGCTTACAGCTTTTTTCTTGTCATGGGTTATTCTTTCTACCCTGGCCGTATCCAATATAATTTTTGTTGAAACACGCCCCATAGCGGAACAAAGACTTTATTTTGCGTCTATCCCCTTCTGTCTTTCTTTGCCTTTTCTTTTGTATTATTTTTCATTAAACCAAAAAAGCACCCTAAAAGAAAAAATAACTTTTATATGTGCCTGCGGCCTTATGCTTGTATTGGTATACACATCCATAACGATAAAACGTAACAGCGTCTGGAAAGACCCATATACTTTCTGGTCAGATACCCTTAAAGCTTCACCTTATTCCCCCAGAGCAAATATTAATATGGGAAGTGCATTCTACGCAAAAGGAGATTTCTCGACCTCAGCATATTATTGCAAAAAAGCCATTGATCTTGATCCCAAAGATTATAAGGGGTATTCCAGCCTGGGTATAGCTCTTGCGGCTCTAGGGAAGAATAAAGACGCCGTGGCTTCACTAAAAAAAGCTATTGATCTTTTCCCCTATGATCCTGAAACATTTAATAACCTGGGCATTACATACAGTTCGTCGGGAGAATACAAAAAAGCCGTATCAACTTACAAAAAAGGCTTGTCCCTTGATCCTGATAATGGGAGATTACATCATAACCTCGGCGCGTTTTACGCGATGAACAAAAAAAAAGACAAGGGAATGGAAGAACTCACTAAAGCCCAGACCCTTGACCCTTATTCTCCGGGAACATATAATAACATAGGAAATATCCATATCATGAACGGCAACATAGAAAAAGCGATAACCGCGTATAAAGAAGCTCTATTCTATAACCCGCGTCATTACAATACACTTGTCAACTTATCGGCATTATTCAAGCGTATGGGACATTACAGTGAATCAGCCTATGCTTTTGCTACCGCGGAACTTTTCCGCAGCATTGATAGCTCCGGAGAAAACTCAACGGATAATGTTTTTTTCTCCTACAGAACTGAGATCTTACCTTCTCATGATAATGTAGCACCGGATAAAAGGACCTTAATCGTACTTGGAGACGCGTTCCAAATATTAGAAAAGAATAAAAAAGCCGAAGAATTTTATATGAAAGCTCTAAAAACAGATCCGGATAATGTTACCGCTTATAACCGGCTGGGAATACTTAAAACCAAAATGGGCGAAATCGAACAGGCATTAACATTTTTTTTCAAGGCTCTGCAAACCAGCCCGGAGAAAACGGAATCATATAATAACGCCGGCATAGTCCTTTACTCAGTAAAAGATAAAAGGTACGCTATAGAAATGTTTAAAAAAGCTCTTAGTTTGGATCCCGATAATCGGATCGCTAATCAAAACCTTTTTAATATCTTTTCTATTGAAGGTCGGGATAAAGAAATGAAGGAAATTTTTAACAGAACGTTAAAAAACGGTACTGCTTCTCCCGAAAAGTATGAAAAACAGATCTTAGCTCTTATTAACGATGGAAAATCCGCCGAGATCTTGGAAATCGCGGATACAATACCGGAAAATATGCCTTTGAGCTCCACAGCCTATAATCAAATAGGTATCGCTTACGGCAAAAAAGGCAATACGGATAAAGCTTTGTATTTTTTTCAAAAAGCGGTTGACACCGAGGAGAACAGTGTTGAAGCCGTCTTTAATCTCGCCGTAACCTCAAGGGATAAAGGACTGGAGGACAAAGCCTTCTCTCTTTTTGAAAAAGCCCTTGAACTTGATGAAAACAATATAAATATAATTTCTTTTTTCGCTTCATTCTGTTTCGAAACCGGAAGATACAAGAAAAGTGAGCAATTATACTCCCGGCTGATCGACTTAGAGCCGGATAATACCAACGCCATGAACTTGCTGGGGCTTTCCTTTGCCGAACAGCAAAAATTCCCTGAAGCAGCAGAGATCTTTATAAAAATACTGGATAAAGATCCGGATAACCCGGGAATTTATTACAATATTGGAAATGTATATCAGGCGGAAAAACTATATGATAAAGCGCTTACTTTTTTTAAAAAAACTATAGAGATGAACCCAGGGTATACCGGAGCATATATCCAAATGGCTAAATGTTACTTAAAATTAAACGATCCGGAGAAAGCCGAGGAATTTTATTTAAAAGCAAAGAAAACGGGATTGTCTGATATCTATCTGGAAAAAGAAATCAAACATAAACAGGGGGAAAATGAATAGCGCTATCGTACTTTTTTCCGGAGGCATAGATTCCTCTTACACGGTTATGCGCTCTTCGGATAAATACAGTCACCTTATCCTGGTAACATATAGGACCCCGGGTATGATAAACTTAACCCTTGCCGAGAAGACCGCCGGCCGCATCAAAAAGATCCTGGGGAATAAAATAGAGCACCGGGTAATAGATATTCGTAAATCAATAAAAAAAAATCGCGGTAATATCCTGGACTGTTTAAAAGCCAATCTTAAATATCGGTTTTTTTATTCCTGGTGCCTTGGATGCAAACTGGGGATGCATTTATATACTATAGAACTCTGCCGTCAAGAAGGAATAAGCACGGTCCTGGACGGAAGCAGCGTTAACGACGCTCATGCTCTTGAACAAAATAGAGAATGTGAAAATTTTTTCACACAATTATATACCGTTAACGGCATTAACTTTTTTTCTCCTTTTTACGATGAACCGTGTCCGGCAAATTCGTCTTCCACATATATGAGGTTACTGTGTAAAACGGGCTTATACAAAGCTTCTACCGCGGCAAGAGCCGAATATTTACATAAAGCGGGACTTGCCACAGGTCCGGCTCTCATAAGCCAATACAGAACGACTCAGCCTTCCTGCGTCATAAGCCTGCTTTTTAATATACCCCGGATATTTCTCAAAACGATATACAAAGAAAAAAAAGACCGATACCTGGCCTACCTCAAAGAACTGGCTGATAAGAACAAGAAAAAATAAAAGATCTATAAACTATCTGGCTATATCTCTTATATCACTTACCCCGTATTTCCCGTTAGAATATCGATAAAGAACGCTAAAATTTCACGCTCCTATTCCATCAATTTTGTCTTTGGCAAAATTCACATCTACCATTTCCACCCGCTCGTTCAAACCCGGGAGGGGGACTCCCCCGTAGCTTTCAAAAAAACTTTTAGCTCGGCCCTCGAACGCGACGAGAGGTAAAACTGTTTTTGTAGAGTGGAGTTTTCCGCAGGAGAAAAATCCACGCCTCCGGGGAGTACCCCCTCCCGGGGTCGTACATGATCTTTTTTTTAAGCAAAATTTTTACTGGGATGTTTTATGGATCACTTACCCATGACCGACCCATACCAATGCTGAAACATTATATAAGTCCGCAGCATTTTTCTGTTATTTTTTCTGTGTCCGAGATGGTCGTCAAGCATAGAGGCCACAAAATTATAATTGAATATACCCTGTCTATTGATGTAGCTTTTATCAAAATACGGCCGTACTCTCTTAAGAAACTTTTTATCGGACAGCCACAAGGAAAAAGGAACAGCAAACCCTTTCTTCGGCCTGTTAATTACGGCGCCGGGGATCCGTTTTCTGAAAATTTTCTTCATAAGAATTTTTTGAAATATCAATGAAGTCCTTAAGCCCCAGATAAACTCAACAAGTTCATGATCAAGATAAGGAACCCTGAGCTCAAGAGAAGCCGCCATACTCGAACGGTCAGCCTTGACAAGAAGGTCCTCTGAAAGATAACTGTAAATATCAAGGTACTGTATCTTTTTATACAAATCCATTCCCTCGGGAATCTTTAATGTCTCACGGGTATATCCCCCTAAAAGATCTCTTTTCGGCATGGATTCCGGAAGAAATAAATCATGAAGCCTGCCTGGAGAAAACGGCCCCATCCACTCAAGATGGCGTTTAAGAACATCACTTTCACTCGCGCTTTCGAAAAATTTCTTTATTTTGTATTCAAGCGTAAGATACTTGAACGAAACCGGTAATCTCTTCAAAAATCCATAAAAAGCGGACTTGATCTTATCGGGGAACATGTTTATATACATAAAATATTTATGAGCCTTATATGTCGGA
>CAYMTI010000158.1:0-4268 GCA_964393315.1 uncultured Planctomycetia bacterium | reverse complement strand
CAGTAAGCTCTACATTTTTAACGGAAATACGTCCGCTTAAAAGAGAGGCGAGCAGTTCGTACTTTTCGAAAGAAGGGTCGGTGCTTTTAAACGAAACCTGGGATATTATTGTTCCCGAGATATCGGTGTTTTGGAAACTTTTTCCTAAATTCCCCGGTAATGTCCGAAGTGCCGCAAGATTTGTTTTAAGTTCGCCTTCAAGGCTCATATCCATGGCGGAAGATGTTATGTCTTTTATGCGGCCGAATAGGTCCAGTTTAAGGCAGTACAAGGTTCCGGTAATATAATCAATGATAAAGTTACGGTTATCGAGTTTTTTTATGCCTGTGGTAAGGTCAATATTTTTGGAATGAAGTACGCTCTCGAAAGAACCTTTTTGATCCGTATAAGGATAAAATCCTATGAGATAGTCTCTATCGTTGAAAAATAACGACACTTTCGCTCCGGTGATCTGACGATCATTGACGGAGATGTCTCCGTATATGCGGTCAATATGAAAATTTTTAAAAGAAACAGCAGTATCTATCAACGAAATGTCCGTTATTAAAGACGGGTCAAAAATATTCCGGTAGGAGGCAGCTCTTTTGGAATAAGTTTTTATTATAGCGTTGGATAAAACTTTATTTTTTTCTATTCCGTCAAGATACAGGGTGGCCTCCAGCTCTTTGCGGAACACTAGAGCCTGGATATCAAAGGCTATTTTTACCTCGTTTATGTTCACGGGGGCGCTGGAGAGGCTCTTTTTCTTTGATATGCTGACGCCGTAAAGATCTATGGCGGATAAACAAGAAAAGTTAAGCCGTCCTATGTCTACGGAATAATCAGAGTTATTTGTTATTTCTTTGGATAAAAACAACCTGGTTTTATCGAACAGAGCGTTTTTATACACGGGAAAAAGAGTAACTGTCCCAAGTATTATCAACAACACGATAAAAAAAGTTATTTTCAAAAACATCCTCATGATTTTGTAAGTATATCACAGAGAAATAAGCCGGGCAAGTCTCCTGCGGAAGGGGCGATAACGGCCTTAGCAATATCATTTTTGTGACAAAAACTTGCAACTGTCTTTTATAACATTAAACTAAGAAATATAAAATAGTTTTCATATTATAAATATAAGGGAATTGCATATGAGAAGATTATTAGTTCTCATTCTGGCGGTATTAAGTATTTTCGGTGTTTTATACCTGACAGATCTTTCAATAAAATATGTTAACAGGACGAAGATCTTAAAAGAGGTCGTTAAAAGACTTGAAGCGGATTCCAGGATAGCGGAAGTTCTTGTGTCGGGCGTCAAATATGATGAAAGCACCGGAAAGAATTTTACGACAATAAAATTCCTGGAATATGATACTCAAGGGAAACCTCTTAAGCCCCTTTATTTTACTTTCCCCGGGAATATTATACAATTTCAATCCCTTGTAATAAGGTTCGATGATGTCCATATCAGGAGGAATGATCCGTTAAAAGGGAAAAGCGCTTATCTGTTCTGGAAAGTTTTCCTTTTGGACGGTAAGGATACTATAGAATACCCCATAACCGATCTGAAGGAGATACCAAGGGGATATAAACTCCCTGAAGGGAAAAATACCGAATTCGAGAAAGAAATATGGGGTAATTTCTGGAAATATGCCGTGGATCCGGACGCTTCCGAGAAGATAGGCGTTAAGAACGCTCAAATTGAAGCCCCGGGTACGATGTTCGTTCCCGGCACTTTATACACGATAAAAATTGAGCATGACGGAGGAATACGAATAGATGCCAGCTCCTTACCCGGGATAACAAGGGGAGAGAAGATCGGTTAAGAAGTGGATGCCGGGGAATAACTTTTTTTGTTTTTGGGAGGACTAAATGAATGTTTTTCAGTTCAAAAAGGTAATTGAGAATAAATATTCTCATCTATTGGTGGCGCTGGTTGTTTTTCTTATTTTCTCACCTTTCTTTGAGACTATAGACCAGGGTTTTTCCTTTACGCATTTCCTTTTTTTCATAATGATAGTCGCTATGCTGCGCATATTAAAGGTTAGCAAAAAACATATGATGTGGATAGTATTTTTAGGGGTGTCGGCTCTTATACTTGAGCTTTTAAGCAGAAAGATATATTTTATGGTGATCTTGATCTCCCTGGCGTATGTTCTTTTTCTGGGAAGTACGACCATTTTGCTTATAAAGAATGTTTTCAAAGAGAAAAGGGTGACCCGGGATACTATAAAAGGCGGGATATCTGTATACTTACTGCTGGGATTCTGGTGGGTCGCTGTGTATTCGCTACTATTGATGCTGGATACGAACGCAATATACAGCGCGGATAGTTCCAGTATAGATATATCGAGCCTTTACCAGTTCAGTTTTTCCACGTTGACTACTGTGGGGTACGGGAACATTGTCCCTAAAAGCGAGCTGGCCATAACTTTTTCTAATCTTGAAGCGATTATCGGACAGGTATATCTTACGGTTTTCATCGCGCGGCTTGTAGGAATAAGTGTTATAGATAAAACGGAAAAAAAATCATTATCAGATTAATTTTTTATTATCGAAAAAACAGGGGGGGCGTTTATGAGTGTTAATTCTTTGCCGGGTTTTGACAGAAGGTATTTTCCGAGAATAGATGTGGCCCCGCCTAGAAAAATATCGGGTGATATTTCCGGGGAGCTAATTAACGTAAGTGAGAAAGGTATAGGTTTCACGACACCGGAGGCACTTGTTCCGGATAGTTGTGAGATCAATATCGATCTCCCGTCCGGGCAGATAACTTTTCCTGTAGATGTACGATGGGTGAAAAAAGATGAAAGCTCACAAGTGAATGTATGCGGCGCCAGCGTGAAGGAAGCAGACGAAGAAATGGATCTGATCATGAGGAAATTCATGATAACCAGGCAGTTCAAATATGTCGCCGGAGAGGTGGAGGACAGAGCTGCGCGCCATGAAGTCCTTAAGTTCGCAAAGGATTTCAGGGATTATATATTTGATCTTGTGGAGTTGGATAATCAAATACAAAAGCCCGGGGTAAAAGATAAAGACGCTACTTTTAAGAAGTTATCAGATCTTAATAATGATATCGTAGCTAAAGGCGAAAGCTTAAAATTCAAAGTTGATGATGCCGATCTTATAGAAAAAATAAAAAATGTTTTCAGGTCGCTTGTAAGCAGCTGGATATTTAAATCGAGCAGTTCTTACAGATGCCTTGAAAAACCCAAAGGATATCCGGGAGATTATGAGACCCTGGAGTTGATATACGACAGAGCCATAACTTCACCGGACAATGAGCTGGGATATTATTTCGATCTGTATTTTCTTAATAACCCGTATGCCGAAGCGGTGCGTTAACGTAAAGATAAGCTTAAAGAGATGCTGGAGGATATTATACAAAGAAGTTCCGGGACTTTAAAGGTGCTGGACCTGGCCTGCGGCGGCAGCAAGGAAATAAGAGATATATGCCGTGAACAAAGAAAAGGGATAATAGATAAGAACGTTCATTTTTTTCTTCTGGACTGGGATGACGAGGCCTTGGCGTTTTCACAGGGGCAGCTGGAAAGAGCCCCGGCCGGTTTTACGATAGATTTTGTTAAGGATAATATAATAAATTTCGTACGGAAAACCGATTTTTATGAACGAAACGGCAAAATGGACGTGATCTACAGCATAGGTCTTGCGGATTATTTCAAGGACCGGATACTTAAAGCTATGATCAAGAATGTCCATAAGGGGCTTAACCCCGGAGGGAAGTTCATTATAGCTCATAAGGATAGAGAAATATCTTTTTCGCATATTCCTCCGGAATGGTTCGGGGACTGGACTTTCTATCAAAGGAATGAACAGGAGCTTTTCAGGCTTATAGATTCTGTCGGGCTAGACTGGAAGGAGATAAAAATAGACAGAGATGATACCGGTGATATTTTCTTTTACACGCTGGTTAAACGATAATGATATATGCAGGAATTAATTAACAGGATCCCTTTACAGTTCTATATAATATCCCAGGTGTTTACGTTCGTAACGAGCCTGGGGCTTGCTTTGTTCGTATTTTTAAGGGGAGTCAGAAGTAAGAGGAACCTTACTTTTTCACTTTTAAGTTTTGTTACTTTTCAGTGGGCTCTTTTTTACGTGTTCTTTCTTATGTCCCGGTCCCGTGCGATGGCCGAATATTTTTTGCGTTCTTGTATGATCGGAGTCGCGTTTCTTCCCGCCGTGTTTACCCATTTTTTAGGCTTTTTACAGAAATTGAAGGCCAACAAAAATATTATAAGATTGAATTACGCTGTCAGCAC
>CAYMTI010000157.1:0-4297 GCA_964393315.1 uncultured Planctomycetia bacterium | reverse complement strand
CAATATCATACCTGTTGTTTGTCCGGTAGCTAAGGGAGAGGACAACAAACTTTACAACATAAACGCTGATGAGGCGGCCAGTAATATAGCCATAGCATTGGACGCTGAAAAGTTTGTTGTTCTTACGAATGTCAGGGGAGTGATGAAAGAAAAAAACGATCCGGGATCATTGTTCCATTCTCTTACTCTGGAAACAGCGGATCATCTTATAGAAACAGGCGTTATTGAAGGTGGAATGGTGCCTAAGATAAAGGCATGTCTTCATGTACTTAGGGGAGGAGTGCGGAAATCCCACATAGTTGACGCGCATTTATCGCACGCGCTTCTTCTTGAGATCTTTACGGATAAGGGAATAGGTACGGAAATAATTTCGGGATGAAGGAGAGAAATGGACATAAAAGTTATAAAAGATCTTTATCATAAATATGTGCTGGAGACATATGTGCAGAATGATGTCTGTCTTGTCCGGGGAGAGGGAGTCTGGGTTGAGGATACAGAGGGCAAGAAATATCTGGATTTTTTCCCGGGCTGGGCCGTTAGCGGTGTGGGTCACAGGCATCCGTGTGTTGTGAGGAACATAAAAGCACAGGAGGAGAAGATACTTCATGTCTCGAACAATTTTTACAACGAGTTGCAGCCTCTCCTGGCTGAAAAGATAATAGAACATTCTTTCCCGGGAAAAGTGTTTTTCTGCAATAGCGGGGCAGAAGCTAACGAGGCGGCTATAAAACTGGCCAGAAAACACGGGAATCCTTCAAGGTATGAGGTCATTACCATGGAAAAATCATTTCATGGCCGGACTATAGCTACTATTACCGCGACTGGTCAGGATAAGGTGAAGAAGGGTTTCCATCCGCTTCCTGAAGGGTTCAAACATGTGCCTTTCAATGATATCATCTCTTTCAAGGCTGCGGTTACGGATAAAACGGCCGCTGTTATGCTCGAACCTATTCAGGGAGAGGGAGGGATAAATGTAGCGGATGAGCCGTATATGAAGGAATTGAGAGAAATATGCGATGAGAAGGAGATCCTTCTCATACTTGATGAGGTCCAGACATGTATGGGGCGTACCGGAGAAATGTTCGCTTTTAAACATTACGGTATAGAACCTGACGCGATCACCCTGGCTAAATCCCTGGGGGGAGGACTTCCGATAGGCGCCCTGGCGGTCAAAGAGAAATATACAGGGGTATTATCCGCGGGGAGCCATGCTTCTACTTTCGGAGGAAGTCCCATTGTGTGTGCTGCCGCTCTAGGTGTTTTCGAAGCAATAGAAAATGAAAAGCTTCTTCAGAATTGCGTTAAGATGGGGGATTATTTAAAAAATAAGATAGAAGAGCTTTCAGATAAGTATGATTTTATTTCCGGGTTAAAGGGTAAAGGTCTTATGCTGGGGGTGGAAACTACCCTTGATGATGCTTCAAATATAGCGGTGGAGTGTATGAACCGCGGGCTATTAATAAATTGTACGCAGAAAAACATATTAAGGGTAATGCCTCCTATAAATGTGACGGAAAAACAGATAAATATGGCTGTTGAAATATTATCAGCTGTTTTGGAGAGGATATGAAAAAAATAAAAGATCTGATAACAGTAAGGGATCTGTCATCCCGTGACATATTCAAGCTTTTAAAACTAGCCGCTAAGCTTAAAAAGGCGCCTTTTTCAAAGAACAAGGTCCTGAAAGGTAAAACATTGGCGCTTTTATTCCAGAAACCCTCCAATCGGACAAGAATATCCTTTGAGGTAGCCGCGGTACATTTAGGAGGATATGTGCTGTATTTGAGCCCAAGGGAAATCGCGATGGGTACCCGTGAACCGGTAAAAGATGTTGCTTGTGTTCTATCCAGATATGTTGATGGTATAATCGCCAGGGTATTTTCTCACGAGGACGTTGAGATACTTGCTAAATATTCAGATGTTCCCGTTGTTAACGGCTTAAGCGATCTATATCATCCTTGTCAGGCTTTAAGCGATGTTTTTACGATCAAAGAAAAGATGGGCAGGACTAAGGGTGTGAAAATGGCTTATGTAGGTGACGGTAATAATGTTTTGAATTCTCTTATGCTTGCCTGCGCGAAAACAGGCATAAGCGTGAAGGCAGCAACGCCTGAAGGGTATGAACCTGATCCCGAGATAGAAGAGGAAGCCCGCTTGATCGGTAAAAAGACCCGGTCTAAGATAGAAATATTCAAGGATCCATATGAAGCCGTTAAAGGATCTGATATGATTTATACCGATGTATGGACGAGTATGGGGCAGGAAGAGGAAAGACAAAAACGATTAAAGGATTTTGAAGGATTCCAGATAAACATGAAACTTTTGAGGGAAGCGAAAAAGAACGCTTTTGTAATGCATTGTCTTCCCGCGCACAGAGGGGAGGAAATAACAAAGGATGTCATAGACGGTAAAAATTCCATAGTTTATGACCAGGCGGAAAATCGTATGCATGTTCAAAAGGCGTTATTAGTTAAATTATTTTCATAAAAATTCAATATAACCTGTATCATAGGATCGGGGCAAGGAGGACAGATGTCAAAGGGTAAAATCGTGTTAGCGTATTCCGGAGGCCTGGATACCTCTGTTATTATAAAATGGCTTATGCAGAGAGGGTATGAGGTTGTTTGTTATATGGCTGACGTGGGCCAGGGGGAAGACAATAAGAGCGCGAAAAAGCGCGCTCTTAAAATAGGAGCGGAAAAATGTATTGTAGGAGACCTGAAGAACAGCTTTGTCCGGGATTATGTTTTCAGGGCACTTAAGACGGGGATATTATATCAGGGCAAATATAATCTTGCTACGGCTTTGAGCCGTCCTTTAATAGCTGATTCTATGGTGAACATAGCTAAGAAAGAGAAAGCTGTTGCTGTGGCTCACGGATGTACCGGAAAGGGAAATGATCAGGTTAGGTTCGAGGTCACCTTTGCCTTAAGAGCCCCTAAATTGAAAGTATTGGCTCCTGTGAGGGAATGGGAGCTTACAACGAGGGAATCCGAGATAGATTACGCTAAAAAACATAAAATACCCATAGAGCAGACAAAGAAAAAATCTTACAGCATTGATGTGAATTTATGGGGGATAAGCGTAGAGGGCGGAGTCCTGGAAGATCCTGGGAAAGAACCTCCGCTGGATACTTATATTTCTGTGGTTCCGCCGGAAAAGGCTCCGGCAAAGCCGCAGTATGTGACTGTAACTTTCAGCAAGGGTGTTCCCTGTAAGATAAACGGCCGGAAGATAAGCCCGGTAGATCTGGTCAGACAACTGAATGTTCTGGGAGGGAAACACGGTATCGGCCGCGTGGATATGATCGAAGACAGGCTTGTGGGAATAAAATCACGGGAGATCTATGAATCTCCGGCTTCCGCGATCCTTTACGCGGCGCATACGTCCCTGGAAGAACTTGTTCTCGACAGGGAGACCCGAAAGTTTAAACGGGGTCTTGCCGGAAGATATTCGGAACTTGTATACAACGGGTTATGGTTTACACCGTTGAAGGAGTCTATAGACGCGTTTGTGGATAAAAGTCAGGAAAAAGTATCAGGAGAGGTCAAACTTAAGCTTTATAAAGGCAATGTAATTATAAGCGGCCGTAAAAGTCGGAATTCAAGGTACAAAAAAGAATTGGCAACTTATAGTGAGGGAGATAAGTTCGATCAGTCTCTTGCCAAAGGATTTATCGACCTTTGGGCGATGCCGTATAAAAACGGGGTTTAGGTTTCCGGTGTCCGAGTCATATAGGCGCAGGGTGCTAAAATTACACTATTTTAAGATTAAAATCCGGAAAAAGAGGTTAATTATGAGCGGAAAATTATGGGGTGGGAGATTCGATAAAAATGAAATGGATTCTTTTATCATGAAATTTACTTCCAGTATCGATGTAGATAAAATATTGGCAAAATACGATTGTTTCAGCAGTAAGGTACATGTTGATACTTTATTGAAAGGCGGATATGTTACCAAAGATGAAGCCGCGGAACTTAAAAAAGCTCTGGATGTCGCTGAAAACCGTATCGATGAAGGCGATATCGAGCTTAATGGTGTTGAGGATATCCATTCTGCGATACAGGATCTAGTGGAAGGATTATGTCCTGAGAGCGGACGAAAAATGCATACGGCGAGGAGCCGGAATGAACAGATAGTCAATGATGTACGTCTTTATTGTAAACATTCAGCCGGGAGAATAAAGGATCTTATTTCAAAAGTACAGCTGGCATTTGTCAAACTTGGGCTAGAGAATATGAACGCTGTGATCCCGGGGTATACACATTTAAATCGGGCTCAGCCCGTTCTTTTCGCC
>CAYMTI010000156.1:0-4331 GCA_964393315.1 uncultured Planctomycetia bacterium | reverse complement strand
AGCGTTCTATAGAATCATCGATCTCACTTATCCTTAATTCAGAATATCTGGCCACCATCGCCTCTATCAATCCTGAGATATCTTTATTATCAGCGATCATATCGGCGTTATCTTCCCATACGGAACTCGTATATCCTCCGGACAATATTATGTCACGGCATCTTACGTCAATATCCTCTAGTGATAAAGCGATATTCTCCGCTGCACGCATTAGAGTTAAAACCGTACGGGAATCGGAAACCGTAAGGCTCATATTATAAGCTTCTTCAGCGGCCTTTTTGAGCTTCTCCGAACGAGATACCAGTGTTTCTCCCTCAGAAGAAACAGCGGTTTTTCCATCGCAAGTAGTATATATGTTCCTTACCAGAGGATAAAGCGTATCTTCCAGTACAGACCCGGCTTCGGATATGTTAGCGGACAGGCCTTCATTATCCGGAGAAACCGCCGCGGCCTGCAGAAGGATACTATACTCTCTTTCTACTTCAGTGCTGATCTCTGAAGCATTTTCTGACAGAAGTGAAAGTAGCTCTATATCCTCCAGATCAACATTGCCGGCAAATTCCAATATCTCTTCCAGTATGGATATCGAGCGCGCTATGTTTTCAAGAGTGCGTGATCCGGAATAAAGATTCGCTTCCTCCACAGCGATTGCTCTTTCCGTAGCAGAAATAACACTTACAGCTTCGTCACTTACAGCGGCTGTTTTTTTAAGTTCGGAAAGAGCTGCAATATTGTTAGGATATTTCACCGCCACAAGGCGTATCTTATCATTGATATCCAACAGCTCATCCATATCTTTACGAAGAGCGGAAAGAGTCACCCTAGAAGCTTCAAGGGATAAGTCTCCGGAAAGTTTTTCGCTCATTTCGGAAATGCTTTTTCTCAAAAGCTCTGTCTTTTCACCCACAGCCAGGACATCGGATTCCGCCGAGGCGATTTCTTCGGCTAAAATATCCAGCGGTTCTACAAGTTCCGAGACCTGAGAAAAATATGAAAGCACTTTAGCGCTGTTATCTATCAGATTTTGATCGCCCGGTATATAGCTAAGCATAGTTAATATGTAATCCTCATATTTGTCCAAACGTGCCTTTATATCTTTCGTTAATTCGACAAGCCCGGCGGCGACAGAAGCATCTTCGGCAGCTATCATAGCATCCTCAACATATTCCGCCGCGGCAAAAAGATGTTCGGCTTCAGCACTTAGAACCCCGCCTCTTCCGGTATATGCCGTCGCTTCCCCATATCTGCGGGATTCTTCCTCGTATTTAGCGAGTATTCCCCCGTACAGTTGACCCAGGACATCTACCGATGTAATCCCGGCCAGGGCTTCATCATCGCTTATAAGTTCGAGGATCGAATCGGTTGCGCCGTTAAGCGTCATTTCCTGAAGGGCAAGAGAAGCAGACATCAGATCTCCATAACCATCAGAACCTACCAACAGCATCTGGTTCTCCTTCAAATCCGTCAGGTAATCGATAGTCTTCGACACCTTATGATAAGCCGTAAGGCGCAATTCAAGAGATATATTGAGCTCAGGGAAAAGGTCCTCTATCAGTTTAGCTGCTCCCTCCGCCTGATCTATACACATCTGCATACTGTCTGATAATACGGCGCTGACGCTATATTCCCCGCCTGTCATATTTTCCGCACCTGTCATAATATAACTTGCTTCATCTTCTATAGATGAAACAGCCGATTCCGCGAGCATATTTGCCACGACCCCGAAAGTTTCGGGATAGAACGCCGCTTCACCCTCAACAAGGACCTGGTCTAAATTTGTAAAGGCCAGGGCAAGATCTATGGCGTCCATACCAAGCTCACTGAACACGGACTCATTGATATCAAGATCGTACCATCCGGAATCCAATATTACAGGTTGATCCCCGTGAAGCATGTTATAATACATGGAATTAACGTTCCAGGCTTTATCCAGCCCGGCGAGATCATAAATAAATTCTTCTCTTGTTTTTACACCGTCTTCCAGATCCTCCATATAAGAGATCAAAGTACCTGAGGTATAAGCCCCGGGAGTGAAAGTATCACACGCCACAGTCACGTATGACAGATCGTCAAGCGCGCTACTGTCTTTAAGCATAAACTCACGCACACGCGAAACCGTCTCAAACATATCTACCACGTCTTCCCTGGACATTACTCCGGCCGAAAGCGAGTTCACGAATCCGATAATGTCATCATAATCAGCTTCTTCGGCGATAAAAAGCTCGTAAACCGTTTCCATGAAAGAATAATCATCCAGGGCAAGCGAAGTAAATTCCGAGGAAGTCAATATATCCGCGGCAAAATCTATATTTCCGGCGATTTCTCTGTCAGCTGAATAAAAATCGCACAGCGCCGAGTAGATCTGTTCCTCTCCCGGCAGGACCCCCAGACAAAGTTCATACGCCCGGGTTATGAACTCTTTATCTTTTTCTACGGCAGCGGCGCTTATAGCCATAGCAGACAGCAGTTTAACCGCGGACAGCGTGTTATCAACATTTATGTACGCGCTGTTAGTTTTAACCGCTTCTTCCGTTTCCTCTTCGTCCTGATATTCTTCCTGAGGGTCTTCCAGTTCGTCCATCGCGGAATCGAACATATTCAGGGTCAATTCATCTATTTTTTCTTCTATGCCAGCCCGCAAAGCGATGATATCTTCCCCGGAACTCTCAATAACGCTATTATCCGGGAAACTTTCACGGAGAGCCATAACCGTCCATGTATATCCCGGCAACTCTTTTTCTATATTTTTGACTATCGACAATATTTCAGCTTTGCTGCCTGCACCTTCTACCGATCCGATCAGATCAATACACGCTGATACCTTATCTGAGAGTATCTCTACTTCCTGAACTGAGGATTTGGCGCTTACCTCGGCGTTTTCTAGTTGTTCCAGCATAGCTGTCAACTGATCTATAGCGTCAAGGGTTGAGGAATATTCCGATTCAATAAGCGCTATATCCTCCTGGGTACCGGTACTTAATACGGAATTCCTGAGGACTTCACACTGCTGAACCAGTTGCTCGGCGGCTTCAAGCATATATCCCGCGGAAGAAGCGTCATCGGGAGTAGAATTTGAAGCTGTCATCGATTTAACTGTATCCGCGTACTGGGAGAACATCTCAACTTCAGTCATTATCTTTTCCGGTTTGCCGTTATACTCCGCTATGATAGTGGAATATATTCCCTCAAACCGTTCCCACTGAGTAAGCACTTCCGTTTCGAGCGTCGAGCTTCGCGCGTCGTCCGTTCCCATAAGAGCGACCATATCCATAGCGAAATCCCTTACCGACCTGGCGTCATCCCTTAACGCATCGGCCATATCAACATATGGTTCCGCTTCGTTAACGTATTGAGTGGAATATACACGTGTGAGAATTTCTTCGGCATGATCGGCTCGCGCGTCCAGAACCTCCGAAGGATCAATGCCCAGAAGATCATAAAAACTCAGTATATCAAGAGAATCGACAATACCATCATGATTCATATCACAGGCCTGCGCTTTACTGACAGCGCCGCTGAGCAGAATAAGATCGGCTTTATTTACCGCACTATCTTTGTTTATATCCGCTTCAATTATATCTTCAGGCGTAAAGCCCCAAACCCCGCTGTCCCTGGCGTCCATAACGGCGAGCAAGTCATCAATGTCCACAACCCCATCAACATTTATATCCCTGTAATATTCCATCGCTCTTTCGATATCCGTAGCGTCAACCTCATCTACAACATTATCTAGATTAACATCAGCCGCGGTCATCCAGCTTACCGGGATACGAGCGCCATTTATCCTGATCGAGTTAAGATTGTCAAATGCCTGCAGCAACAGTGATTCACCCGCGCCGTCAACAACTGTCACATCCCCGGCAAAATACATTCTGTTCAAACGTATCAGATCCTTATTATCGATCTTACCGTCATAGGTCAGATCGACCTTTTTGATATCTTCAAGGGAGATTCCTTCCTGAGACAGGATATCATAGGCCGCCTCCACGGCATATACATCACTACTATCTATTCCTCCTGTATAAACAAGCAGATCCTCTTCCGTCAACGCGAGATCTCCGGTCATATCAAGACGGGTTAACCCCTGGTTTAAAGTGTCCGCAGAGGACAGCCCACCTGCCCTGACCTTTTCCAGCAGCAAGGCATAGTCATCAGAAGATAATCTTGTCTCGGCTTTGTTCCCGAAACTACCGTTAACATCGACCATAAAATCAAAATTATCGACCATCGCCTGGTAATCCGCTTCATCAATATAAACTTCAGGCTGATCTATCACAATATCCGCCCTTAGAATAGTATCGTCATCTATTTCATGTTTCAGTTTCTGATAC
>CAYMTI010000155.1:0-4354 GCA_964393315.1 uncultured Planctomycetia bacterium | reverse complement strand
ATATAGTAGACAGATCCTGAGGATCTTTCTGATAATCCTTTTGAAGCTCAACGATAACATAATACTGATCTATGTCGGTCTTATAAGTCGTTACTTTTCCTCCCGAGTACGCCAGGCTCAGCGCATTCTCTATATCCGCAGCCGTTACCCCCAGAGTAGACGCCCTGTCCCTGAATATGTTTATAACCAGTTGCGGCATATTTAATTTCACACTGTTCTGTATTCCGGTAAACCCCGGAAGATTCCGCATCTTTGAAGCCAGTTTCAGCGCCGCTGAGTATACCTCTTCCCTTTTCTCTCCCTTCAAAATATAAGAATATTTACTTCCGCTGGCGGTACTTTCTCCTCCGGTACTCATTTTCAAAGAGGGCATAGGCTGTATGAATGTAAAACCCATAGGGAATCTCGCGAATTTCATGGATAATTCCTGAGTCACTTTCTGTATCGGCCCCCTTTTATCCAAAGGCACCAAAGTCATAACGACCATTCCCGTACTTTGATCAGCTCCGGGTTCCGCCCCGGTCACGGTCAATATCCTGTTCACATTGGGATCGTTCAAAAGAACTTCGTTTATATTGTCCTGATACCTCCTTATCTGAGTGGTCGAAGTCCCCTGGGGCAATACCATCTGCCCCATTATCACGCCCGAATCACCTTCAGGAAGAAATGTTTTGGGGAGAATATAGAGCATAAAAGCTGTCCCGCTTATACAGGCTACCCACGCTATCACGGCCAAATATTTTCTTTGAAGAACGAACTTTAACACTCCGGAATATTTATCTATCATGGTGCTCACAAAATTATCGGTGAACGTCTCTACTTTGGTCTTAGCCGATCCAACTCCCTTTACCATACGAGCGCACATCATGGGAGTAAGGGTCAACGCCATTATCGTAGAACATATTATCGCCGCGACTACAGTTAACGCGAACTCCCTGAAATTCCGCCCCACTACGCCGCCCATGAATACCAGGGGGACAAAGACCGTTACCAGGGCAAAACTCGTCGAAATAACGGTACCCGTGATCTCTTTCATGCTTATGACCGCGGCTTCAAGCGGGGTTTTCCCGGACTGAACATGCCTTACACTGTTCTCCAAAACAACAATGGCATCATCCACCAAAAACCCTACGCTCAAGGTAAGGCCCATCAGTGAAAGGTTGTCAAGGCTGAACCCCAACGCGTACATCGCTATGAAAGTACCTACTATTGTTAGCGGTAGCACCATACTTGGGATGATCGTATCAGATATTCTTCCGAGGAAAAGAAAGATCACCATGACGACTAGAAACAAAGCTATAAAAATGGTGTTTTTAACATCAGTAACGGACGCGATTATCGTCACTGATTTATCGTAAAAAACATCTATTTCAACCGACTTGGGTATCTGTTTCCGTAGTCCTTCCAGGGTCTTCATTATGTTGGAGGACACCGCAACGGTATTGGCCCCTGCCTGCCTGTATACTGCCAGACAAACTCCACCGCTGTTCATACGGCCTCCGGCCTGACCGTACATAACGTTAACGACATCATTTTCCATACTATCCACACAGGTAGCTATGTCCTTCAACTTCACGGGTGACCCGTTCTGGAATTTAATTATAAGCTTCTCGTAGTCTTTAGCTTTCAGCAGCTGACCTTTAGGTTCCAGCGAAAAAGTACGGAATTTACCGTTTAGGCTTCCTCCGGGGATAGTAACGGTTCCCGTTTTAAGCGCGTTGGACACTTCGTTTATGCCTATTCCGTATGAAGCTAGTTTTTTAGGATCTACCTGTATCCTTATCGCGGATTTCGCTCCCCATACCTGCACCTGCGATACCCCGCTTATCATACTTAGTCTCTGCCCTATGGTCCTGTTACCAAAATCATAGAGCTGCCCCGGGGTCATAGTATCGGAAGTCACCATGAGATAAAGTATAGGGGAATCGGAAGGGTTGTTCTTACTGTACGACGGCGGCTGAGGCAGATCAGTAGGTAAATTCGTAGTCGCCCTGGAAATGGCCGCCTGCACATCGGGAGCCGCCAGATCAACGTTCCTGTTAAGATCGAAAGTCAACGTTATTTTTGTCTGTCCTTCTGTATTATCGGAAATAACTGTCTGCAAACCCGGGATCTGCATACATTGATTTTCAAGAGGCGAAGCCACGGTCGAAGCCATGGTCGCCGGGCTGGCGCCGGGATAAGAAGCCGTTATTGTCATTACCGGGCAATCAACATTGGGAAGATCGCTTATCGGCAATCTGAAATACGCCGCTATACCGAAAACAAGAACCGCGACCATACAAATGGTGGTCATTATTGGTTTACGTATAAACTTTTCTGAAAATGACATAACCCGCCTCCGGGAGCACCTTGACGTTGAAATAAACCATCAACAACAGGCCTTCTCCCTTTTACTGTTCTTTTTTGTTTTTCGCGCCCTTCGTTCCATTTTCATCGGGCATTACGACAACAGAAACACCCGGGCTTAACCCCATTTGACCCGTAGTAACCACCTTTTCTCCCGAATTTACCCCGGACTCTATAACTATGTTATCCCCCTGCCTGAGACCCGTTTTTACCGTGCGGAGGTCTGCTGTATTTTTATCATCCACCACAAAAATATACTTACCCTGCTGGCCTATCTGTACGGCGTTATACGGTGCCAGTACGGCGTCTTTTTCCGTTCCCAGTATCAATTTTATCGTACCGAATTGTCCGGGCCACAATTTCCTGTCCCTGTTATCTATCGTGGCTCTCAGAGAAAACGTACCGGTAGACTGATCTACCGAATTATCTATGAATTGAAGATGCCCCCAATATTCGTTATCGTCACCCTGCACAGTTATTTTCACTTTGGGCTCTCCGGATTTCATCGATTCTCTCACTTTTGGAAGTTCTATTTCCGGAAGGGTGAAATCTATATATAGCGTATCAATATACTTGATATTAACCAGAGTGGATCCGGTATTAGCGGAAACAATATTCCCCGGGTCCACCTGTCGTTTCCCCGCTACCCCGTTGATCGGGGCCTTAATACTGCAGTAATCCAGGTTTATCCCCGCCAGTTCTACACCCGCCTCATCGAGTTTGACCTTTGCTTCGGCCGCGGCTGCGTCTGTCCGGTACTGTTCGAAAGTCTGATCCGCTATGAGATTTTTCTCAAATACTTTCCGGTTCCTTTCCCTTATATCACATTTCATATCATATTCCGCCTGATCCTGCGCGAGAGCCGCATTCGCTTTATCCAGATCCGCTTTAAATATCCTCGGATCTATCATAAAAAGCAAATCGTCCTTCTTCACCTCATCCCCTTCCTTGAAATATACCTGCTGTATCTGACCGGTTATCTGGGCTTTAATATCGACATCATATAAAGCCGTAACGGTCCCGAAAGAATTAACATACACCGGCACATCTTTTTTAAAGGCCGCCGCTATATGTACCGGCCTGGGGGGTTCAGCTTCCGGCTTCTTTTTTGTCATACATGAACGCAGATGAAAGACCGTTAAGATCACTCCCAGAACTATGATCACCCTGAATATAGTTTTTTTGTTCATATCTAGTCCTTTTTTCACGTTTTATTCCTGTCTATTTATTTTCGGGAACCTGCATACTTCCCGTAGCATGTATCAGTTCAGCCAGAGCCACAAAAAGGTCCTTACGGGCCTGAATAAGTTTGCTTCTAGCGGCTGAAAGCTGAGTCTGCGACTGCAGAAGGTCCAGTATATCTTTGATCCCGGTCCTGTATCCTTCCAGTGACAGATCGTAAGACGCCTGGGCGGAATCATAAAAAGCTTCGCTGAAATCAAGTTTGCGCATGCTCGTTCTATATGCGAAATATTTTGTCCACACATCGGAACTCGCTTCAAGCTCGGCGTTTATCAGCCTTTCCTTTTCCTGGTCCGCGGCGGCCGCAGCTTCCTGTTTTTTGAAGTAATTATCAAACCCGTTAAAAATATCCCACTCTACCGATACATACCCGGAGTATTCGTAATATTTATTATACCCCTTTGAAGCCCCGAAAACATCCTGATAATAACGTCCGGCGTCCGTCCCGACACTCAGAGAAGGGAGCATATCGGATAAAGCTTCTTTAACAAGATATTCCTGGGACTTAACGCTTGCCTTCAAGCTCGATATATCGGGTCTTTTATCTATCGCCATATTTATCAATTCGGTAACTTCTTCTTTCTTTATTTCCGTTGGTTTTTCTGGCGGAGCTTCCACTCTGATGTCAATATCGGCAGGCAAGCCTATAACGTTAGCGAGATCCGCCTTAGCTGTTTCAAGCTGGTTCTTCGCCTCTTCAAGTTTAAAAAGTGAATCCGCATGATTTGATTCCGCCTGGAGTACGTCAAGTCTGGATACTATT
>CAYMTI010000154.1:0-4359 GCA_964393315.1 uncultured Planctomycetia bacterium | reverse complement strand
CTGTCAACTCTACTGGCGTTAAAGAACCTGGGCAACACACTTGTAGTGGTAGATCATGATGAAAAGACATTACGCACCGCTGATCATATAGTAGACCTTGGCCCGGGAGCGGGAGAATACGGAGGACAGATCGTAGCACAGGGAACTTTAAAGGATATTCTTAAGTCAAAAAACTCACTTACCGGAAAATATTTACGGGGAGACCTTGAAATAAAAGTACCGGAAAAAAGACGAAAACCTGTAAAAAAAAGATCTTTAGACATAATAGGGGCACGCGAACACAACCTTAAAACAATAGATGTTAAAATACCTCTTGGGGTTTTCAACTGTGTAACAGGTGTTTCCGGATCAGGGAAAAGCACATTGATAGATGAGATCTTATATAGAGCATTAGCAAAAAAACTATACAGAGCAAAAAATAAACCCGGGAAACATAAACGTATTAACGGTATACATAACATCGACAAAGTCATAGAGATAGATCAGTCCCCCATAGGACGCACTCCAAGATCGAACCCGGCTACTTACACAGGGGTATTTGACCCGATAAGAAAACTTTTCAGCAATCTTCCTGAATCAAGAATGCGCGGATATAAACCAGGCAGATTCAGTTTTAACGTAAAAGGAGGAAGATGTGAAGCCTGCCAGGGAGACGGCCTAAAAAAGATCGAAATGCATTTTCTTCCCGACGTATACGTAAAGTGTCATGTCTGTAACGGCCTGCGTTTTAACGATCAAACATTGGAAGTCAAATACAAGGGGCACAATATTGCCGATATATTGAATTTGAGTATCAAGGACGCCGTAAAGTTGTTTGAGAACATTCCCGCTGTAAGGTTAAAGCTGGAAACACTTTACTCTGTCGGTCTGGGTTATATAAAACTCGGCCAACCGGCTACCACTCTTTCAGGCGGCGAGGCTCAGAGGGTCAAACTGGCTGCGGAACTTTCCCGAAAAGCTACCGGCAAAACTTTATATATACTTGATGAACCAACAACCGGACTACATTTTGCCGATATAAGCAAGCTACTTGATGTACTGCACGCACTTGTATCAAGCGGTAATACGGTACTTGTTATAGAACATAACCTTGATGTGATAAAATCCGCCGATAACATCATTGATCTGGGGCCGGGAGGCGGAGAAGACGGCGGTCTGGTGGTCGCTTCGGGAACACCGGAACAAATAGCAACAACTGCCGGGTCTTATACCGGCAAATATCTTAAAAATTTGCTTAAAAATTGAATTATATTTCACACAATATGAAAAAAATCGCACTTATCTTAATAACAATTATACCCATTTTCGTACAATCTTCGGGGTTTCCGGATGACGTTGGTTATAAATCAGATCTGGATTTTTCAAAAAAAGCCATAGAGGACGGGTTTTATGATCTAGCCGGGTCCAAATTACAGGACCTGCTGCTCCTTGATATACCGAAAGATCTCGAGGGAAAGGCTAGACTGCTACTCGGACGTGTATATATGGCTAAAAGAGAGTTTAAAAAAGCCGCATCAGAATATAATTATGTGCTTTCGCAATACAATGATGCTTCCCTCCTTGCGGACGCCGGGTACTGGATTGCCGAGTCCTATTTCGAACAGGGCTTATACATCAAAGCTTTATCGGCCTATCAAACAGTAATAAAAGACCATGCGGTAAGTGAATATGCTTCGTTTGCCGAATATTCTCAGGGCTGGTGCTATGAAAAACTCGGCGAATACCAAATGGCTATAGAAACTTTCCGTGATATAGCTCAAAAATTCCCGATGAAAGACCTTGCGGTAAAAAGCCAATATAAGGTCGCTGAGATGCTATATAAAAACTTTGATAATGAAAAGGCTAAAGAACAGCTGCTTATGTTCATTGAAAAATATCCCGTCAACGAACGTATTTTTGATGCTTTTTATATGCTCGGTGATGTTTGTTACCGCCTGGGGGAAAAAGATGAAGCTTATATAAATTTCAAAAAATCGCTCAAAGGCGCTACTAACGAACAGTGGAAATCAACAGCCGAATATAAACTTGCTAAATTAAGTTATTCTGACGGAGATCTTTATGATAGTGATCTCTGGTTCAAAAAAGCATCAGAAGATACCTCTGATGATATTCTTTTCGCTTCCGCGTTTTTCAACCGGGCAGACCTTATAAAAAAGTCTATTAGAAGGAATATGAACATATTCAGCAGCCCTTATAAGAAAATTAAGGATATATATGAACAGCTAATTGAAAAAAACATAAATAACGATATTACAAACGCGGCGTTTTATTCCCTGGCCGATCACTATTATCAACGTGGTGAATGGGATAGATCGATCGAAACCTTTAAAAAAGCCATTGAAACCCTGCCGGACAATAATACAACAGATAAGCTTCACTACGGATATGCCTGGGCCCTGATGAAAAAAGGGAATAAAGAACAAGCTATCAAAGAGTTCTGGAAAGTCATTGATAAAACTGAAAACGATAAATTAATATCAAGCTCTCTTTTCAGTATCGCGAGACTTAAAAAGAACAGCGACAACAACTCGGAAGCCAAACAAATATACGATAAAATATTAAGGGATTTCCCTGATAGCCCCTACGCCGACAGAGCTCAATATGAACTGGGCGTTATTTTTAAGGACTCCGGGAGTATAGATGCCGCTATAATGTCTTTCAGGGCCCTTGAGATTAATTTCCCCGAATCTGATCTATTAGATAAAACTTTGTTCCAGCTTGGAACACTATATGAAATGAAAGGAGATCACACTCTTGCAAATATACAGTTCGATAAGATAATAAACGAACTTGAAAATTCAGAGTTAAAAAATGAGGCTCTGCTTCAAAAGGGCCTTTCAGCTTTCAACAAAGGACTTTTTTCTGAGGTTATAACTATATGCTCAAAGATAGACACTTCTGACAAATCACTTAAATACAGAGCGGATTATTATACCGCCCTGGCAAATTATAAGCTGGGAAATAGCAGAAAAGCCATAGAACTTTTTGAAGCCATAAAAAATTCTGGAGAAGCTAATGACCTGATCCCCGAAATAAACCTCTGGTTCGGCCAGTTTTATTATGAAAACGGGGATTTTAAAACGTCTCTCTCGTATTTCGAAAAATTGATCGAAGATTATCCCGGTACTGCCGCTTCCTATAAAGCGGTTTATTGGAAAGGGTGGGTACTTTATGACAGCGGAGAAGAGGAACAAAGTCTGTCTCAATTTAGAAAATTCGTGGAACTTTTCCCCGAAACAGTACAAACCCCTCAGGCAATTCTGGCAATAGGTAATATCCTGCTTAAAAGAGGGAACACCGAACAGGCGATTGACACGTTTAAGGACCTGATAAAAAATTATTCAGGCAGCAAATTATCCAGCATAGCTAAAGTAAAAATCGGGAATTGTTTAAAGATCCAGAACAAATATATGCGGGCGATAGATTATTATAAAATGGCTCTTACCGATGAGAATGCAGAGATCAATTCACAGATACAATTTGATATCGGTGAATGTTATGATAAAGCCGGTATGGAAAAGAACGCGATAGAAGAATATCTCAAAGTCGAGTATAAATATCCTAAAAGCGAATATTGGGTTATCCGGGCTTTATACCGATGTGCGGAATTACTGGAAAAAGAGGGTAAACCCGAAAAGGCCTATAGCCTTTACCAGAAAATTGCCGGAAAAACAGGGAAGGAAGCGGAGCTTTCTCGAAAAAAATTGAAAGTTTTTCAACAATACACACGTTAAGAATAATAAACACAAGGAGGTTTTTATATGTGGAATATGATAATAAAAGGCGGCCCGCTTATGATCTTGATATTGGCCTGCTCGGTTATAGCTTTTGCCGTTGTCATCGAAAGACTGTGGTACTTACACAGGGCTAAAATTAATACCGAAGAATTCATGGAAGATATTTCCGAGACCATTAAGCGTAACAGAATAGTAGACGCCATCGATAAATGCAATGCGATACAGGGGCCGATAGCGCGTATTCTGAAATCTGGAATAATGAAACATGACAGACCGCGTTCAGAAATAAAGGAAGCCATAGAAGACGCGGGCCTTCATGAAGTTCCTCTACTCGAAAAAAATATAGGTGTATTGGCAACGATAGCCCACATCACACCGTTGCTCGGATTACTCGGCACTGTAGTCGGCATGGTCAACGCTTTTCAGGTCATCGAGCAAAAAGCGCAGGCTCTTATGCCCGTAAACCCGGGAGATCTGGCAGGAGGCATCTGGGTTGCTTTGATAACTACGGTAGCGGGATTATCTGTGGCAATACCGACATTCGTAGCGTATAATTTTCTGGTCAGCAAAGCGGACGGATTTATACTTGAAATGGAGAAAAGCGCCACGGATCTTGTTAATA
>CAYMTI010000153.1:0-4397 GCA_964393315.1 uncultured Planctomycetia bacterium | reverse complement strand
AAGCGTTCAGCGGTGTAAATTTTGTCTGCGGCAAAATTGTCTAAAGAGATATGTATTGAATATATATGTAGGGGAAAAGACGATGCGCGTCAGCCGTATCATGTGTTTGAAATGAGGATAGGGAAAGGGAAGAAAGACTCTCTGAACCCTGAAGCATCAAGCCGATCAAGGAGAGATAATGATAAAACGTTATGATAAGAATCCGGTTGTTACACCCGAGATGGTGAAACCTTCGAATCCCGATTATGAGGTTGCGGGGGTGTTCAACCCGGGGGCCGTGAAATACAAAAACGAAGTGTTACTTTTACTCCGAGTGGCTGAAACCTGTAAAAAGGAAAAAGGATACGCGGCGGTGCCTGTTGTTAAAATAGAAGGAGAAAAAGGGTACGCTGAAATCTTTAAAATAAAGCTGGATGATCCGGATGTCGAATTGAAAGATACCCGGGGGATAGTGTATAAGGGACGGGATTATCTTTCTACTATGAGTCACATAAGGATAGCCAGAAGTAAAGACGGTTATAATTTCACGGTAGAGGATGAGCCTTTTCTTTTCCCGGCAGATCAGAACGAGGTGTTCGGCGTAGAAGACGCCCGGGCTGTATTTATTGACGGTTCCTATTATATAGATTATTCAGCGGTTTCGTCGAACTCATTCAGTACCGCGTTGGCAAAGACCGATGATTTTAAAACGCCGGAAAGGATGGGCCTCATTTTCGGCCCGGAAAATAAGGACGTATGCATATTTCCCGAAAAGATCAGAGGGAAATATCACGCGCTTGTAAGGCCTAATAACAGCGGTTTCGGGAAACCTTCAATATGGTATGCAGATTCCGATGATCTTTTGAGATGGGGTAATTATAAATGCCTTATCAATCCACGGGATGATAAATGGGAGGAGATTAAAATAGGGGCAGGAGCGCCTTGCGTAAAAACGGAAGAAGGATGGCTGCAGATATACCACGGCAAAGGCCGGGATCAGGTATACAGCCTTTCGGCCATGCTTCTGGATATTGATAAACCCTATAAAGTCTTAAAGAGATCGGGAGAACCTATAATGATACCCGAAGAAACTTATGAAAAAGAAGGGTTTTTCGGTAACTGCCTCTTTTCAAACGGTATAGTCGAAAAAAACGGCAAACTTCTTATTTATTACGGGGCTTGTGATAATTATACCTGTGTAGCAGAAACCTCCGCGGACGCTATATTAAGGAGTTTTTAAGCTGCTTCCAGTCCCGGCAGAAAGACTCTTTTGAACTATTTTTATTTCAAAGGCGAGGAAACAGGGTCTACGCGTATATAAGTTTTCGAGTTTCTATTTCTCTTCTCTTAGCTGGTTTTCGGCGTCTATTATGTCACGGTTGATAAGGTCCATTGCACGGTATATTTTTCTTTTTAGCGCAGGGGAAGGTGAAGCGTCGATAAGTTCTCTTAATATCTGAACACCCATTCGGAAATAACGTATAAGTTCACCTTCGTCAGCGTCGGTATGAGAAAGTATTTTATTGAATTCCGCTCCGTTCATCCAGAGTTCAAGACACGGGGAAAGATGATAATTGTATTCTTTGCTTAAAGGAGTTATTCCCAGCCTTCGTTCCCTTTTATGTATATTCATCACGATATCCCGTATTATATATTTAAGCTTCTTTAGCTCTCTGGTAAGCTGCGGGGGAGTGGCTCCTTTCCTGGGTTCAAAAACTGCCGCTACAGCCAGAATACCTAGATTTTTTTCGCTGAGATCTTCAAGAATGCCTGTCTCGTTAAGTTCTGTTAGAGGTATTTCGTATCCGTATAATTTCCCGGCGAAAACGCCTTTTTCGGTGATATTGTTATCTTTTATATAGTTTAGTTCTTTAAGCAGGTTGACCTTTGCCCGCATATTATCTATGGCTTTTTTATGAAGACTTTTTTTTGCCTGAAAATGATGGAACGATCTGGGATAAATATCGTAAAGTTTTTCCCCGTAAATGGAATATAGGTTTATAATGGTCGCGTAGGAGGCATTGAATCTGCTTTTTACTTTTTCAGGTTCATTCCGGACTATAGAGTTTATTTCTCCGTAGGTTATACGGTTTAAGTTTACTCTGCTGTATACAAAACCTTCGGTATCTATTCCGCGCCTTCCGGCGCGTCCCGCCATCTGATAAAAATCCCTGGTTTTAAGATTCGTTGTGAATTTACCGTAGAATTTTCTCAGCTCATCAAAAGCGACCGTCCTGGCGGGCATATTTATTCCCAGAGCGAATGTTTCAGTTGTAAAGATCACCTTTAACAGCCGGGAAGTGAAAAGCCGTTCTATTACTTCTTTAAGAGTGGGAAGCATTCCGGCATGGTGGTATGCTATGCCTTTTTCTATAAGCGGGAATATCTTTATAGCGCTTTTTTCCTTGGTAAGATCGAATTTTTTGCATAGATCGGTGAAGATACCGCTTATTTGCGCTTTTTCATGAGTATCAAGGAAATCGAAGCCGTGCAGTTCATCCCCCAGATATTCGCAACGGCGCCTGCTGAAAGAAAAATATATGCAGGGAAGTTTGTTAGTTTTTTCGAGATGTTGGATCAAGGTATGAAGACGGTTAGGTTTGAGATGATCTTTTTTGACGAATTTTCGCCCTTTTGAATAGCGATAAAATTTTCCGCCGCCTCCGGGCAGGGCCTTTTTCAGATTAGTGAGATTATCGTAAAATTTATTCTGACATTGATAATACAAATGCAGGGGGACCGGCCGTTTTTCTTCTTTTATGACTTTAATTTTTTTGTCATGAATAGAGCGTATCCAGTCGGCGAATTCATCAATATTTGGTATGGTCGCTGAAAGCGCCAGCATCTGCATATGTTTTGGGAGAAAAATAAGGGATTCTTCCCATACGGTCCCGCGTTCGTAATCGTCTATATAATGTATTTCGTCAAAAATTATCCAGGAATAATCATTCAGGTCATCCTGTTCGTTCAGGATCTTATTCCGGAAGATTTCCGTGGTCATTATCAGTATAGGCGCTCCGGGGTTTATACTGACATCTCCTGTAACGATCCCTGTATTATCGTGATAAAGAGCCTGAAAATCCCGGAATTTTTGATTGGACAATGCTTTTACCGGAGCCGTGTATATGACCTTTTTATCGTTTTCCATGCAGTTGTTTATTACATGTTCCGCTATAGCAGTTTTTCCGGCTCCGGTGGGCGCGGATACTATTACGGAATATTCTTTGTTTATGTATTTTATGGATTGTTCCTGAAAACGATCATATTTCATATATGTATTATCGCATATTCGTATAAGGAAATATATGTATTTATGCGGGAGCTCTTCTATAAAGATGTTATATAGTGTATAATTTTATGAAAAGAAGAAAAAGCATGAAAAAAGTCCTAATTATTCTCATCTGTATTTTTTTGTCCGGATGTTCAGCCGCCAACAAGGAACTTCCTCCGGGGGATGACTGTAAACGGTCAGGGTTGTCTCTTGATGCGTTATCGGAAAAAGAAAAAAACCAGTTATATAATAAGGTCTCCGCGGAAAAGGTAACGGATGAGACCGATATTTTTGCCAGGGATATTACCTTAACGGCTCTGGCGCGGGCTCGAAGGATATCATCAAATTCTCCCGTCGAGGAAGGGTATGTCGAAAATAAAATAGATTTAAAGAAAATGAGTTCTGAAAGCCTTGATCATAAATACAGAATATTGAGTAAAAGGATATATGATCAAAATAGAGCGGGCCCTGTCGATCCGGATTATATAAATGAGGAAGGTATTCAATTCTGGACCTATGAATATAAAGATGACAGGGAGTTCTCTGACGATGATAAAGAAAAAAAAGAGGTTCCTGTTATTGAGATAATAAGGTTCACGGCATTATATTCTATCGGGAATGAACTTGAAAGAAGGGGAGGGAAGACCGAATTCTGGAGAGGATTCGGTTCGGCGGCTTCAAAAACTACAGGCATAGCGCTTCAGCTGGCTTTGACCCTGGCGAAATATATGCTTTAAACGAAAGGAGAAAAAATGAAAAAAAAGTTTTTAATATTTATGCTTTTCTTTATGTTTTTCAGCGGATATGATGTTTTCGCTATAGAAAAATTAAGTGCTCCACGGCTGACTAATAATCCGAGCCTGGATGTTATAGTTACCAATACCACGCCGTTACTTAGCTTTTTTAACGCTTCAGGGGGGACCGGAGAAAGGACATATATCATACAGTTGGACAAGGACCCGGATTTTAAAAGTGACAGTCTGGTCGAATACCGTGATGTTCCGGAATTTAACAGATTCATTGCGAGAAAAATGGTAGAGGAATCAGACGCGCTTGATGACGGCAATGTTTATTTTTGGAGAGTCAAAGCTGTTGACAGCGAGGGGCAATCCGGTTCGTGGGCTCATTCAAGGTTTCTGGTCTATAC
>CAYMTI010000152.1:0-4414 GCA_964393315.1 uncultured Planctomycetia bacterium | reverse complement strand
TTATCCAGATATAATAAACCGGTGCTTCAGACACACAAAACTTGACAGTCTCAACGATCTTACCGCTCGTTTCACTCGCGGACCGAGCTAAGATCGTTTTTGAAAGCCCCGGCGAAACACCTCGCTAGTGCCGGATGAGGGAATTACAGGGGACACTCCTTATAAGCCAAATATTGACATGTAGTTACAGATAAAATACGCGTTGGATCGTAGGGTATGGATCGTATGTTGTTGGATAGGGTGCGGTTGATGTGCCGGATGAGAAGGGATGAGGGGATATAGATGTGGGGAGGATGTGCAATAGGGGGGAGAGAGGAAAGGGCCGCGCCATCACGTTCAGAAAAGTATCCAAGAAGAGAACGTGACGCGATCCGGCCTGCGGCCGTATCGAAGTATGCGAACACAGGTTCGCATACCATGGCGCGGGATGTGAATTTTGCCAGAGGCAAAATTGTTTGGATCTGGAAGAAAGCAACAAAACATGTATAAATATTCGTGTCGGATTCAATACGGTTGATGTGGCGAACCTTTACGACGGGACCGGCACGAGCGGGGAATTCATTGTTTCTATCAGAGTATTCGGGGATTACAGATGTTCAAGTATTATCCAAAGGGTAATTTATTTTATGTATTGGTATAACTTGCGGCTTGATACTTTATATTTAAACATATATAATAACCATTATGATACACAGCGATGAAAGGCCGATCGGTATTTTTGATTCCGGAGTAGGAGGGCTTACGGTGGTAGAAAGTGTTATTGCCAGTATGCCCAATGAGGATATAGTGTATTTCGGGGATACCGCCAGGGTGCCGTACGGGAATAAATCCAAAAGTACGGTAGTCCGGTTCGCTACCGAAATAATGGACTTTTTGATAGAAAAGAAAGTTAAAATGGTTATAGCGGCTTGTAATACGGCTTCAAGCCTTAGCCTGTCTCATTTGAAAAGACAGTATGATATACCTGTTATCGGAGTTATTTATCCGGGGGTGAAAGAGGCGCTGCGTATTTCCGAGAACGGGAGAATAGGGGTGATCGGGACCAGATCAACCATAGGCAGCCGCGCTTATGAAAAATATCTAAAAAAAATGAACCCTTCGTGCAGAATATTTTCCCGTGCCTGTCCGCTTTTTGTCCCGCTGGTAGAGAACAGGCATTTGAAAGACAAGATCACTTACGAGGCGGCGGAGTATTATTTGAAAGGGTTTGAAAAGAACGGGATAGATACGCTGATACTCGGGTGTACTCATTATCCTCTTATGACGAATGTTCTGTCCGATGTCCTCAAAGGAGTAGAACTTGTGGATTCGCCGTCGGCTGTCGTAAAAGAAATGAAGACAGTTATGGATAAAAAGAGGCTGGGTTCCGGAAGGAAGAGAAAAGGAAAGATCAAGTGTTACGTATCCGACGACGCGAAAGGGTTCAGGGAAATAGCAGGAATATTCTTGAGAAAAAATATAAAAGTTTCAAAGGCAGTGCTGTGAAGAAAAGAGAGATACCTTTAGATAATATCACCGAAACTGTTAAAGGGCTTTGTGCCGAGGCAAATACGGTGCTAAGAGCAGATGTGCTCGAGGGGCTTAAAAAAGCACTCAAAGCGGAGCATGAGGGATCCCTGTCCTCGAATATGATGTCCGTTTTGATAGATAATGCCCGTATCGCGGAAGAGAAAAAAATAGGCATATGCCAGGATACGGGGATATGCGCGGTTTTTCTTGAAATAGGTATGGACGTGGTTTTTTCCGGAGCGGATCTTTACGAGGCAGTCGATAATGGTATAAGGGAAGCCTATGATGAGGGTGTTTTCAGAAAATCGGTAGTAGGAGACCCTTTATTGCGCGACAATACGGGTACAAACGCGCCTGCCGTTAAACATGTGGACTTTGTGCCCGGAGATACCATCCGTATCTCCGTTATGCCCAAAGGATTCGGGAGTGAGAATAAGGGGAAGATAAAAATGTTCAATCCTACGGCCAGTTCAGTAGAAATAGTGGATTTTTGTGTTAACGCGGTCAAAGAGGCGGGAGCGGACGCCTGTCCGCCGTATGTACTGGGGATAGGAATAGGTGGAACAATGGAGAAATGCGCGTTTCTTGCCAAAAAAGCTTTATTGCGTCAGATAGATAAAAGTAACCCTAAAAAACATTTCAGCGAAATGGAAACAGAGATAAAGAATAAATGTAATGCTCTTAAAATAGGAGTTATGGGGCTTGGCGGAGAAGTTACCTGCCTGGATGTAAATATAGAGGATTTCGCTACGCATATAGCAGGGCTTCCGGTGGCGGTTAATATTTCTTGCCATGCTTTAAGAAGTGCCAGTGCTGTAATATGATGTTAAGGAAAAGGTCAATAGTATTCCTATTGTCAGAGGAGTTTATGATGAAAAAGATAACAACCCCTTTAGATGATAATTTGATAGAAGGGCTTGAGGTGGGAGATGAGATACTCCTTAGCGGAACGATATATACCGCCCGAGATCAGGCGCATTTAAGATTGGCAGGGTTATTGGAACGGGGCGAAGAGCTTCCCGTGTCTCTGGAAGGTCAGATCTTTTACTATTGCGGGCCCACTCCGAAAAAAGAAGGTATGGTCATAGGTTCCTGCGGGCCGACGACTTCCGGACGTATGGACGGGATGACTCCTATTCTTTTAGAGAACGGGTTAAGGGGTATGATAGGAAAAGGGTCAAGGGATAATGAAGTTATTGGTTCAATAAAGAAAAATAAAGCGGTTTATTTTATAGCTCCCGCGGGAGCCGGGGCGTATTTAAGTCAGAAAGTCCTGTCCTGTTCCGTGGAGGCGTTTGAGGACCTGGGTCCCGAAGCTATTTTTAAACTTGAAGTTAAGGATTTTCCCGTTATAGTGTGCGTTGATAGTAACGGGGATAATATATACAGTGAGAAAGAGTGAAATGAAAAGGAAAACACAGGGGAAAAGGATGAGAAATAAAGGAAGAAAAGCCGATGAAATAAGAGAGGTTCGGATACAGCCCGGGTTTATGGAATTCGCGGAAGGATCATGTCTTTTTGAAATAGGGAATACGAAAGTGATGTGTACGGCCAGTGTCGAAGAGGGGGTGCCTCCGTTCTTAAGAGGCAAAGGGCAGGGATGGATAACATCAGAGTATGGTTTATTGCCCAGATCCTGTAAACAGAGAGTGTCGAGAGAATCATCCAAAGGAAAAAAAACAGGAAGGACTCATGAGATACAGAGGTTGATAGGCCGTTCACTCAGAGGTGTTATAGATATGACTCTACTGGGAGAAAGAACGATATGGCTTGACTGTGACGTTATCCAGGCCGACGGGGGGACAAGGTGCGCCGGGATCACGGGGAGCTTTATCGCTCTATGTCTCGCTTTAGGATGGATGAAGGAAAAAGGGATGATAAAAACGGTTCCCGTAGATAATTATGTTGCCGCTGTCAGCGCTGGTATACATAAAGGAACGGAGATCCTTGACCTGGATTATCCGGAAGACTCAACGGCTGAAGTGGATATGAATTTAGTGATGAACGATGAGGGAAAATTCATAGAAATACAGGGTACGGCGGAGGGAAAACCTTTCGATCCTGTGCAGCTGGATTCTTTGATAGAGCTGGGGAAAAAAGGTATTTTTGAGCTTATACAAAAGCAGAGAGATATTTTGAAAGGGGTGATATAAGGTGAAGATCTTACTTGCGACACACAATAAGCATAAGAGAGACGAAATAAGGGCATTGCTCAAAGGTTTCAGAGATATTACCGTGCTCAATCTTCAAGATATGAAGGTGCAGCCTCCCATAATAGTTGAGGACGGAAAAACTTTCAGGCAGAACGCGGTTAAAAAAGCGGTTACTATATCTAAATTTTTTGATGGTTTGGTCCTGGCCGATGATTCGGGTCTTGAAGTGGAGGCATTATACGGCAGACCCGGGGTCAGGAGCGCTAGATTCGCCCGGGCTAAAGCCACAGATGAGGAAAATGTGAATAAACTCCTGACTCTCATGAAAAAGGTTCCCGAACCTAAAAGGAGAGCTAGATTTGTATGTTGTGTCGCTCTTTCAGAAAACGGGATATTACTGGGCAGCTACCGGGGCGAGGTCAAAGGTGATATATTGTACGAGACCAGGGGGAATAACGGGTTCGGATACGATCCCGTATTCGTGCCTAAAGGGTACTCTAAAACATTTGCCGAAATGGAGGGTGTTTTTAAGAACAAGATCAGCCACAGGGGCCTGGCTCTTAACAAATTTAAAAACGCTATAAGTAAATTGATAGGTGCGGAGGAAGCAGTACAACAGGAACTTGAGTTCAGCGCGGATAAGGTCGGGAAACCTAAAGCCCGCAAGAAAAAAGCCGTTAAAAAGAAGGTGCCGGCGGCGGAAAAAACAGAATCTTCAGATAATGAATCACAAGAAGACATTGATGAAAAAA
>CAYMTI010000151.1:0-4441 GCA_964393315.1 uncultured Planctomycetia bacterium | reverse complement strand
TAACCTCTTCCGGAGAGGAATTATACAAATAACTGCTTATTATAGCGTTTATACAAACGGTTTTTCCTGACCCGGTAGCTCCTGCGATAAGTAAGTGAGGCATGGAACCCAGATCGGGTACAATAGGTTCTCCCGCTACGTCTTTTCCGAGAGCAAAACGTAAAGGAGCAGCAGCATCGGAATATTCTTCTGTTTCAAGAATATCTCTAAGCATTACCATTTCACTTTTCTTGTTAGGTACTTCTATCCCGATCGTTCCTTTCCCGGGTATAGGCGCAAGTATTCGGATGTTCGCAGATTTCAAAGCCAATGATATATTATCGGTCAAAGAAGTAACTTTATTGACTCTTGTTCCAAGAGCGGGTTCAAGCTCATACATTGTGATAACAGGCCCGGGATTGATCTTTACAACTTTCGCTTCGACCCCGAATTCCCGTAGAGTATTTTCAAGTACGTCTGCTTTTGAACGCAGGTCGATCTCCCTTTCTTTCGTATCTTCCCGGGAGCCTGTCTGGAAAACGTCGATACCTGGCATTTTATATTCAAGCTTTTCGCCGGTATTTCCTGACATCACGGGAGTCGTTCGAGTGGGCTGAACTCGTTTTTTTGAGGAAATAGCCGGTTTGCTGATTTTCGGAGCTCTTTTATTTTCTGTTGTATCTTTTTCCTTTTGCAATGGTTTTTCTGTTCTTTTCGCTGATTCTATTTTTCTTTCTTCCACTTGTTTTCTCATGTCCTGCAGTTTTTTTGCTATTTCTTCTTTTGCCTTAGAGATTTTATTGGGTTTTTCCTGTTTTTTTATGTGTATCTTAAATAGTTCTCTTTTTGAGAAGATATCCCTGATCTTTGATGGTAACTTAAGCGTGTATTTATACAACGTTAAAAGGATAGGCAAGATAAGGAATTCCGTAGCGATCAAAAGAGACAATATTATAAGCGCTACGATGAAAATACCCGCTCCGATCCTTCCCAGATACTCGATCAGCAGTTCTGATATAAGAGACCCTACTAATCCACCCATTTTAAAACTTGAGGTTTGCGTCGGATCCGAGAGCATGCTTAAACACGAACTGACTGCTCCTGTAAGTACTATAGTTCCAAATATTTTAAAAGAGATCTTATTTTCCTCTATTTGAAGTAACCTTGCCCCACCCCATATGCAGGCCAGAAGCGGGATCACATATGCCGCTTTACCAACGGTAAAAAGAAGGGCCCCCCCTACATATGAGCCGATTAAACCGGCTACATTCTGGCAAACCAGATTCGGGCTTGAAGTATAGAATGAAAGGTCCTGTTCACTGAAGGTGAACATACTTAAAAAAAGAAACAGGCTTATGCTGAATAAAATGACCGCAATAATCTCGTTTTTTCTGACATCATCCATCTTAAAAAGTCCCTTAAAGTTTAAAAAACAGGCTTATTGTCCCTAAAAATATACAATAAACGGCAAAAATATAAAGACGGCTTGTTTTAACGAACCACCACAACAGTTTCAGACAGATCATACCGGAAAGGAAGGCCGTTAGCATGCCTGCAAAGTATATTAGCCAATTCCCGTTCAAAAAGGTGTTCGGATCAGCGGTTAGCATTTTGTATATGGCCGCGCCCAGTATGACGGGAATGCTTAAAAGAAAGGAGAAATTAAAAGCTTCTTTCTTTGGTATCCCGCATAGCAAAGATGTTGATATTGTCGTTCCTGACCTGGATATTCCCGGTATCAGAGCAAGAGCCTGGGCAAAACCGATAAGAATGGATCGCAAAAAATCGATTTTTTCGGAACCGGTTTTTCGATTTACTCGTAAAGAAAATTCTGCCGATATAAGAAATGCCGCAGTGATGAAGAACATGTATCCGACACGGGACGGTTTACTGAAAAAAGAGTCAAAAAAATCTTCCAGGAAAAACCCCGCAAATACCGCTGGTATCGTTCCTGTTATTAGAAATCCGATAAGTTTGTAGTCGCGTTTTCTGAACAAATCGGCAATATCTCCTGAAAAATAAATAATAACGGCAAGAAGAGTAGCAAGATGAAGTAGAATATCAAAACACAGGGTAGATTCCTTTATCCCGAAAATATCGTGCAGCAGGACCAGATGTCCAGAACTTGATACCGGAAGGAACTCCGTAATCCCTTGTAATATACCTGAAAATATTGATTCTAGTAAAGACATTGTATGGTTTTATTGAAATAACGGTTTAAGTTAGATCCCTGTATGTCCAAAGCCGCCGCCGGCCCGTTTAGTCTCACCCAGAAACTGCATTTCTACGAATTTGACTTGAGTGACCTTCTGCAAAACCATTTGGGCTATCCTAAATCCCCGTTTGACAATGAAATCATCCCTGCCCAGGTTGATAACAATAAGATTAACCAGCCCCCTGTAATCGGAATCAATGGTTCCCGGGGTATTTACCATAGTTATGCCGTGTTTAAGGGCCAGACCGCTTCTGGGCCTGATCTGAGCTTCATAACCTTTGGGGATCTCAAGATATATACCGCAGGATATAAGCTTTATCTCCCCCGGAGAGATAACAGTATCTGAATCCACGTCGGCATAAAGATCCGCTCCGCTTGAACCTTTTGTCGCATATACAGGCAAAGGCAGATCTTTCGCTGAATCTTTTCTTTTGATATTAACGGTTATTTTTCTCATAGCAGAAGCTCTTTATCTATGGCTGCGTAGCTCAAAAATATTAATTCATATCCTCGGCTTCCGTTTTGTCCTCTTTCTCTTTAGCTTTTTTTATGCTGAGTTTAACTCTCCCGGCATCGTCTATACCGATTAACTTGACCTTTACTTTTTGGCCCAGTTCAAGGATGTCTTCAACGTTCTTCACGAAACCATCCGATATTTCGGATACGTGTATCAAGCCTTCTTTCCCGGGCATGAACTCGCAAAAAGCCCCGAAAGCTACTATATTAACTATTGTAGCGTCATATATTCTACCGACTTCAGGGTCGGCGATGATACCCTGTACCCAATCTACCGCCGCGTCCAATGATTCTTTATTGTTAGAAGCTATCTGACATACACCGTCATCATCTATATTTACATCGGCACCTGTTTCTGCGACTATTTTCTTTATGACCTTTCCCCCGGAACCAATAACTTCTCTTATCTTATCGGACGGAAGTACTATCGAAACTATCCTTGGTGCGTTAGGGGCTACTTCCGGTAAAGGTTGTTGAATAGTGCCTGACATATGTTCAAGGATCTCTATCCGTGCTTTTTTTGCCTGTGCAAAAGCTTCTTTTAAGAGTTCCGGGCTTACGCCCTTGACTTTGAGATCCATTTGAATGGCGCTTATACCTTTTTCCGTGCCGGCGACTTTGAAATCCATATCACCGTTATGGTCTTCCGCACCCGCTATATCAGTGAGGATAGAGAATTTATCGCCGTCTACTATAACACCCATTGCTATACCAGCTACAGCGCTTGAAATAGGTACTCCTGCGGCCATTAGGGCCAAGGATCCCGAGCATACGGTAGCCATGGAACTGGAACCGTTGGATTCAAGTATCTCGGAAACTATTCGTATCGTATACGGAAAAACTTCGGAATCTGGCAATACAGCTTTCAAAGCTTTTGCAGCAAGCGCGCCGTGACCGACCTCTCTACGTCCGGGGCCCCTTAATGGCCTTGTTTCCCCTACGCTGAATGGAGGGAAATTATAATGGAGCAGAAAACCTTTTAGAGCATCTCCTCTTAAAGATTCTATCCTTTGCTGATCGGCGCTGGTCCCAAGTGTTACTACCGCTAGTGCCTGGGTCTCTCCCCTTGTAAACAAACCGCATCCGTGTGTTTCGGGGAGAATATTTATCTCTGAGGAAAGCGGTCTGATCTGGTCGGTTGCGCGTCCGTCCAGCCGTTTTTTTTCATTAAGGATCATATTTCTCAATATGTCTTTTTCGATTTCTTCCAGGGCGGAGTTTATATCATTTTCAAGGTCTTCATTCTCTTCTTCCGGTGTAATTTGTTCTAGAATGTTTTCCTTTAAGATGATCTTAGCATCTATCCTTTGCTGTTTATCAGGAAGCTGTAAGATCTCCTTTATTTTGCTTTCTGCAAGTTCAGAGACTTTTTCACGCACGTCTTTGTTCGTTTCAGAAAAAGAAATATCTTCTCTTTTACTTTTCCCTGTCATTTCCTTTAACTTTTCCTGTATATCGATCAGGGGGCTTACCGCTTCCTGCCCGGCCTGTATGGCTTCAAGAGCTTTTTCTTCCGATATTATCTTAGCTCCGGCCTCAAGCATGAGCACACTTTTTTTATCAGCCACAACTACCATATTAAGGTCACTTTCATCCTCTTCCAGGTAAGTCGGGTTTATTATGAACTGATCGTTCTTAAGCCCTATTCTAACTGCTCCTATCGGTCCGTCGAAAGGGATATCCGATATTGTCAGTGCTGCGCTAGTTCCTATAATAGCCAGTATATCCGGA
>CAYMTI010000150.1:858-4463 GCA_964393315.1 uncultured Planctomycetia bacterium | reverse complement strand
ATCCAGATATAATAAACCGGTGCTTCAGACACACAAAACTTGACAGTCTCCTTTTATTAACCAGGTTGCTATATCAACCTGGTTAGATATAACCAGGTTGAATCCATGACTAAAAATTAGACAAAACTTTTCCCAGAGATTTTTTCTGTTTTTTATGAACAAATTATTTTTTTTAGCACCGCAAAAGGTTATTGCCAGTTGGAGTTTTATATAGGAATGTTATTTTATCGTCTAAAAGTAAAAGGACCGGAAAAATTCCGGCCCTTTTACTTTTAATTGCGTGAAAGGCATCAATAACTGTGATCTTTTATAAAGGTTATCAGTTCTTCCATATCCGCCTCTGCGATCGATATACAAGTATCAGCGCATCCGTAATATAACCTGATCTTTTTGCCTTCCAGAATAACCGCTGAACTGGGGAAAACCACATTAGGGACATCTCCTACCCTCTCATATACTTCCGTAGGAGCGATCAGATAATCTTTAGTACGATATAATACTTTCCAGGGTTTCTCTTTATCTAGAATAGCCCCACCGGCATAGTATAAATAACCGTTACAACTCGTCCATACCCCGTGGTATATCAAAAGCCACCCCTCATCGATCTCGATAGGAGCAGGTCCCGGACCTATCTTGGTGGATTGCCATCCGCCTGAAAGTGTACCAAAAACGAATCTATGGGCACCCCAGTGAATAAGATCAGGGCTAGTACTGTAAAACATATCACCGAAGGGCGTGTGTCCCCTGTCACTGGGCCTGTGAAGAATGGCGTATTTCCCGTTTATTTTCCTAGGGAATATTACACAATTCCTGTTAGCCGGCGGCATTGGATTTTCCATCTGTTGAAAAACCTTAAAATCCTTAGTAGTAGCAAGCCCGATGCAAGGCCCCTGGGGGGAATCTATGCACCAGGTAAAATAGAAAGTATCATCTATCCTTGTAAGACGGGGATCGTATGTCCTTGCGCTTATAGGAATTTCCGGATTGTCACATTTCATATTAATGATATCCGGATCTATCTCCCAGGTTATTCCGTCTTTACTGGATCCCACATGCATAGTGAAATTCATATCTATCTCATCTACCCTGAAAATACCGGCATACCCATCCTTAAAAGGTACAATAGCACTATTGTGTATGCTATTCGCCCTGGGAACCGCACTGGCCGTTACTATGGGATTACCTTCATATCTCCTGAAAATCTTTTCATTTGCCATATTTTTTCTCCTTTTATTTTACGGGACATACCCCGCCCCGCTAACAGATATATCCCGGTTAAATCTCTGGAATCTTATATCATGATTCGGTTCAAATTGCAACTATTCTGTTTGCGGACAATACACAATTTATGTTTCAATCCCATTTATTTTAAATCGAATCGTGCGGTATCCAATATCGGATATCGGATATCGCTTATCTTTTATGATAAAACTATCAGCGTTATATCTTGATGTTGATATTTCTCCTACCCCTGTTCTACCAGGATATTTGAGTTATTAATGGAAAACAGATGACCATCTGGTCTAAATCCCGTATTTTGCGGCTATAGGCATTCTTCTACCTGATCCAAAGGCTTTAGATGTGACCTTTAACCCTGGTGCTGCCTGCCTTCTTTTATATTCATTCATATTAACGCTGTTTATTACCCATTTAACTACATCTTCATCAAACCCCAGAAGCGATATTTTTTTCACGCAAAGACCCTCCTCCAGATAATGGAATAATATCCTGTCAAGGATCTCATAAGGAGGCAAAGCCTGGCTATCCAATTGACCGGGTCTCAACTCAGCGGAAGGAATTCTTTCTATTATCTTTTGCGGTATAAGTTCTCTTTCCCTGTTAATATGATCCGCAAGTCCATAAACCATGGTTTTCGGAACATCAGAAATAACCGCCATCCCTCCGGCCATATCTCCGTACAACGTACAGTACCCTACAGCCAATTCACTTTTATTGCCCGTAGAAAGCAACAAGCGTTCTTGTTCATTCGAAAAAGCCATCAATATATTGCCTCTTATCCTGGCCTGAATATTCTGCAGGGTAACATTGACATTTTCGATGTCTTGTATCAACCCGGCAGTTGATAACTCATTAAGATACTGCTCATATATCTTTGTTATGGGAATAACAGTAAAGTCTATTCCCAGATTATTCGCCAGTTCTCTTGAATATTCTTCACTTTGCGAGGACGAATACGGGGAAGGCATGCTCACCCCTAAAATATCACCATGCCCCATAGCTTCACGGGCTATTGCGCATGTAACCGCCGAATCTATCCCGCCCGAAAGTCCTATGACGGCTTTTTTAAAACCTGTTTTTTCCATATAGTCCCGAAGACCTATTATCAGAGCGTTATGGATAGACTCTATCGTTCCCTGTGGAGAATATTCTTTTTTCCCTTTATCATTCTCAAGATCAACAGTTTGAACCGTTTCCAGAAAGGAAGGAAGAACCGCTATAATATCCCCGTTCCCGTTCACACATAAACTTCTTCCGTCAAAAACAAGTTCGTCATTACCTCCCACTTGATTTACAAAGATGAAGGGAATATCGTGTTTCTTCGCGTAACTTGAAATTATGTCATATCTGCGTTTTTCCTTATGATAGCAAAAAGGGGAAGCCGAAAGATTTATAAATAATGTCGCTCCTTGCTCTGCAAGTTCCTTTAACGGATCTTTCCTGTACTTGCGGAACAATGAGTCATCCTGGGTCCACATATCCTCACAAATGGATACCCCCAACTTTTCCCCTTTGAACGATATTATCTTATTTTGCGGAGAAGGTTCAAAATACCTTGTTTCGTCGAAAACATCATACGATGGCAACAATGTTTTATGCTGACATCCCTTCTGCTTGCCTCCGGCAAAAAGAACCGCACTGTTATATAAAAAAAACTTTTCCCCGTATTTTTCTTTTAACGGCATCCCTGTCAATATTCCGGTATCAGGATATTTCATGGATAGATCAACTAGATTTTTTACTGTTTTCTCTACCGAAAGAAGAAAAGATGAATTATCAAGAAAATCCCTTGGAGGATATCCCGTTATATAAAGCTCGGGGAAAATTATCAGATCGGTCTTAGTTGAAAAATCATCAACAATTTGTGATAATTTTTTAAAATTACCTTCAATATCTCCTATTGTAGGATTAAGTTGTGCTATAGTTATTTTCATAAAAAACGATATTAAAATTTCGGATTTATTCTATCATTAAAGGTTCTACTCGGACCAAGTCCTATTAGTTCTGTTCTTAAAGGAAAACCCTGGTGGTTTTCCCTTAACATCCCCCTGTGGGCTCCTGTTCCCTTTTCTCCCGCTAGATGCGTATCCCTTTGGAGGCAAGAAAACTTACTTTACCCGACAGCTCTCCCCTTTTAGGTTCTCTTCTTTTTACTTGTTTGGCGCGCCCGGCAGAACATCAAACCAACCTCTCTTCGTTCGGTGTTAAGGGAAAACCCTGATGGTTTTCCCTTAACGTCGCCCTCCGGGCTCCTGTTCCCTTTCCTTCCGCAAGAAGTATAAACCTTTGGAGGGGGGATGAAAAATACACCAACAGACAACCCCAGAAGGAGGTGGGAGGTAAGGTATTTTTGGGGGGCCCGCAGG
>CAYMTI010000150.1:0-848 GCA_964393315.1 uncultured Planctomycetia bacterium | reverse complement strand
TCCGCTTTCTGGTTCTCGTCCTTCTATTTATTTGGCGCGCCCGGTAGGACTCGAACCTACGGCCTACTGGTTCGAAGCCAGTTGCTCTATCCAACTGAGCTACGGGCGCGTTTTGTTTCAAGATAGCATTCTGTTATCATCCATATTTCAAAACAAAGCAATAGTAAGCTAATAAAGGTCAACAAAAATTTGCCGGTTGATATAAGCGCTAGCATATTGAAGATTATACCCCAGGCTGAGAAAAAAATCATAAATAACATCGGTACGAATACGACCCATGTATTCGCACTTCTCCTCTTCAGATAAAGCGTCGCCACCAGAAGGACTAATCCGGCAAGTAATTGATTACTGACACCGAATACCGGCCATAGTATAAGCGCTCCTTTTCCCCCTTCCTGTGAAAAAGCTAGAAACATTGCCGCAAGAACAACAAGTGCTGTTGAAGCGTATCTACCCTGCAGAGGTTTTATTTTCCACTCCAGGGCAAACTCATGGACCACATATCTCTGTATTCTGGTAGCGGTATCAAGGGTCGTTCCGGCAAATGATGCGATCAAGACTCCCACAAGTGCCTGTCCATATTTTAGAGGGAGCCCTAGATACGTAAGCATATTGGCTGAACCGTCCACGAAAGCTGTAACTTTGGGGACAAGCCCCTGTGCGGCAGACCAACTTGCATAATGCTCTTTCCAAGCGGCGAAACCGCTCAAAGCGGTTATATCTGAATTCTTAGCCACAAGTCCTATACCCGCGGAAACAGCGATCAGCACAAGAACCCCCAAAAAAGCTTCTGTCATCATCCCTCCGTATCCCACATAATGGATATCTTTTTCATTTTTCAACTGTTT
>CAYMTI010000149.1:0-4466 GCA_964393315.1 uncultured Planctomycetia bacterium | reverse complement strand
CCGGGGGAAACTTTAGAAGAAATAGATGACGTTGTGTTTAATCTCAAGCCGGGGGATGTTTCGGATATAGTGGAAACTCAGATGGGTTACCATGTGTTCAAAGTAGAAGAGAGAAAAGAGCCCCGCCAATTAGAATTTAAAGAGGTCGGAGATTTTTTAAGACAACAGCTGCACATGAAAAAATTTGAGGAAGCTCTTGTTGAATGGCTTAAAAATAAAAGAAAGAATGCGTATATTTCATATAAATAAACCTTATGTAATTCTGACAATGGGCGATCCCTCGGGAATAGGCCCCGAAATAACGTTTAAATCTCTTAACCGGATAAAAAATCGTTATGACCTGTGTATAATACTTATCGGCGACCGCTATGCTATAGAAAGTCCGAATTATGAAGCACTTAAAATACCATATATAATTCATGATGTTGATGGGGACATACATCTACAGGAAAATGTTATAAATATCATTGATCCCGTTCCAGATCTCCGTGATATAACTTGCGGTATTCCCAACAGATATTCAGCTATTAAATCGCTGTCATTTCTTGAAACCGCTGTAAAAATTTTAAGAGAGATCAAGAATGACAAATCAAAAGCTCTTATTACCGGGCCTGTGAATAAGGAAATGATAGCTAATATCTCGGACGGGTTCATCGGGCATACTGAATATCTGCAAAATGCCTTTAACCGTGATCATGTAACCATGGCTCTTGTGGGTAAAAAATTCACAGCTATTCCCGTTACAAGACATATACCTGTTCGCGAAATATCATCTAAATTGACAATTGACCTTATACGGGACACACTTGAGGATGTTCGGGCAAATATCCCTATTTTAAGCGCAAAAAAGGATCCCGCTATCTGCGTATGCGCACTTAACCCTCATTGCGGAGAAGGAGGCAAAATAGGCGATGAGGAATCGAAAATCATAAGACCAGCCGTTGAATCCATGAAGAACTATTTTAATAATCTTATCGGTCCTGTATCCCCGGACGCAGCTTTTTATAAGGCTCTTAATGAAGAATATGATGTTGTTCTTGGCATGTATCATGATCAATGTCTTGCCCCGTTCAAGATGGTTGAATTTGATACCGGTGTGAATACAACTCTTGGGCTGGGCTTTATCAGGACAAGCCCCGATCATGGAACGGCTTACGATATAGCCGGAACAGATTCAGCAAATTCAGAATCGATGTTACAGGCTTTGAAACTGGCGATGGGGTCCTTTAGTTAGAAATATTGTAAAAGATCTTGATCCCGGATTTTTTATAATTCATATTACTTATTGATGAACCTGAGCAAACTTAAAAGATTATGGAAAGCTGAAGGCTTCCGTCCAACAAAGCGGATGGGCCAGAATTTTCTGCATGACGACAATGTGCGAGATAAGATATTGAAGTATGTCAATGCAGATCCCCACGATATTATTGTCGAGATAGGGCCCGGGTTCGGGGCTATAACTTTCCAAATAAGGGATAGATGCCGTAAAATGTTCGTCATAGAGAAAGACAAAAAGATATGCGAGATAATGGCTCCTATCTTTTCCGCCTCGCCGGGTATAGAGCTTATACAGGCTGATGCTCTGGATATAGATTTCTCCCGTTTTATCGAAAATTCAGAGCGTATTATTGTCTACGGTAACATACCTTATAATATTTCTACCCCTTTACTGGATAAAATGATCCAGGAAAGAGAGAATATCAAAAACGTATATTTCGTCATGCAGGAAGAAGTTGTTAACCGCGTTGTGGCGCTTCCCGGAACAAAGGATTATGGGTCTTTAACTTGCTACGCCGGTTATTACACACATCCCCGCAAGTTACTGCGGATTAAAAAAAATTCTTTTTTCCCCGTACCTAAAGTCGAATCAGCTTTATTAAATCTGGAGGTTTTAAGATCCCCGGACATAAAAGTCGAAAATGAAACACTTTTTTTTAAAATTATGCGGGGAGCGTTTTCGCAAAGGAGAAAAAAAGCTATAAATCCTCTTTCGCAGATTTTTTATCCGCAAATAAGCCGCGCCGAATGGATAGATATATTTTCATCTTGCGGTATAGATCTTATGATACGAGCGGAATCATTATCTCTGGAAGATTTCGCCGCCCTGACCAAAAAAGCGCATGATATCCTATCGCTTCCCGGCAAATGATCCGGGACAATAAATACGTTACTTTAATTGAAAAAGCTCAATTATGTTGACTATCATATTATTATATGTTACTTTAACTTTAATATGGATAAAAAAGTTACTAAAACAGCAATCTCAAAAGAAGATGTATTTTATGTATCCGGGCTTTCACGTTTGAAAATTGACGTTTCTAAAATCGATCAATTTCAGTCTCAATTGTCAGATATACTTGGCTATATCGATCAACTCAATGAACTTGACACAGAAAACATATCGCCCACATCGCATGTTATTACTTCAATAAAAAATGTTTTTCGGGATGACGAACCAGAAGAGTCCATTACACCTGAGCAAGCCCTTCAAAACGCTCCTGATAAAGAAAATAATTTTTTTAAAGTTACTAGGATAATTCAAGAAACTTAGAATCATGAATAGAATTCCCAGCATAGATAATTACAAAAAATTTATAAAAGAAAACGGTCTAAGCGCTGTAGAATCCGCTGAAGCTGTTATAAAATCACTTTGTGTTCTAGATGAAAAACTTAATGCTTTCGGGCATTTCGAAACGGATGTTGTCAGAAAACGGGCAATATCACTTGATGATAAAAAGGATAAAGGCTCATTATGGGCCGTTCCTATCGGGATCAAAGATAACATTTGCATTAAAAACGCTTTTACAACATGCGCCTCAAAGATATTAACGGGATTTAAACCGCCTTATAACGCGACCGTTGTGGAAAAACTTGAAGAACAGGGAGCTTTGTTATTAGGCGGGTTAAATATGGATGAGTTCGCTTTTGGGTCCAGTTGTGAAACTTCATGTTATGGCCCTACTAAAAACCCCTGGGACATTGAAAGGATCCCGGGAGGATCAAGCGGAGGGAGCGCGGCTGCTGTTTCTTCGGGAGAAGTTGTAGCCGCACTGGGATCAGATACTGGCGGGTCCATTAGGCAGCCGGCATCTTTATGCGGCGTTGTAGGCATGAAACCTACTTATGGGAGAGTCTCCAGGTACGGACTTATAGCTTTTGCCTCAAGTCTGGACCAGGTTGGACCGATAACAAGGAATATCAGAGATTGTGCGTTGTTAATGAAAACAATCTGCGGATATGACAAAAAGGATTCCACATCCGTCAACACACCTGTCCCGGACTTTTCGGATTTTCTAAATAAGGACATAAAGGGAACGCGTATAGGTATACCTGAAGAATATTTTTCAGGCGGGCTCGATCCTGATGTCAAGAGCCGGGTTCTGGAATCGATAGAGCTGCTGAGTAAAGAAGGAGCGGTTATCAAGCGTATTTCGCTGCCTCATATGAAATATGCCGTAAGCACCTATTATATTATCGCTCCCGCTGAAGCCAGCTCAAACCTGGCCAGATATGATGGCGTTCATTACGGGTTCAGGGCTAAAGATTATAAGGATCTTATCGATATGTATATACGAACCAGAACGGAAGGATTCGGTGAGGAAGCCCAGCGGCGCATTCTTCTGGGGACTTATTCCTTGAGCAGCGGATATTATGACGCTTATTATCTTAAAGCGCAAAAAGTGAGAACGTTGATCTCTGAGGATTTCCTTAAAGCATTTGATTCCTGTGATTGTATCGCAACTCCTACATCCCCGACAACAGCTTTTAAAATAGGAGAAAAAGCATCCGATCCTTTACAAATGTACTTGTCGGATATTTTTACAATACCGGCAAATCTGGCGGGAATACCCGCTGTATCGATACCATGCGGGAAAGACGATAAAGGACTGCCGGTGGGACTGCAGTTAATGGCGCCTATGTTCAAGGAAGATACTTTGATAAGAATCGCGTCTTGTTTCGAGAATATGACCGATTATACTGAACAATATCCAGGGTTATCTTAACATATTTAATGGAGAACTAGATGGAGACCAAATACGAAACAGTAATAGGGCTGGAAGTTCACGTCCAATTATCAACTAAGACAAAAATATTCTGTGGGTGCAGCACCCATTTTGGTGAAGCCCCGAATACCCAAGTTTGTCCTGTGTGCCTCGGGTTGCCGGGAGTTCTGCCAGTGTTGAATAAAAAGGCTTTTGAATACGCTGTAAAAATAGCTTTCGCGCTTAATTGTGACATACAGAAAGTATTGAAATTCGATAGAAAAAATTACTATTATCCGGATCTTCCTAAAGCATATCAAATAAGCCAATTCGATATGCCTCTAGCTTACAAAGGTAACCTTACCATTATTGATGAGGAAAACACATCCCGTTCGATAGGGATCACTAGAGCACATATGGAAGAAGCCGCCGGGAAACTTATGCATGCGGCAGGAAAACCCTTTAGTTATGTAGATCTCAACC
>CAYMTI010000148.1:0-4488 GCA_964393315.1 uncultured Planctomycetia bacterium | reverse complement strand
ATACAGGGCGAAGTGATTACGAGAAAAGCGTATACGCACGTAATGCTGACAGGTTTTTAGTAAAAGGCGGGAATATCACGGAGCTTATTGAAGCTGTCAAGGAATTAGCTTAATTAAAAATGTGAACAGATCGGAAGGGAGATGCGGCAGTGCCTGCGGGTAGAGCACTTAACGCATAGAAACGCATGGATTTTTCTATAAAGCATAAAGATGGGAACACAAAGGCCAGATGCGGAAAGATAACCGTTAAGGGCAGACAAGTTAAAACCCCGGTTTTTATGCCGGTCGCGACACAGGCAACTGTAAAATCGCTTTCCAGCCAGGAGTTATCGGATTGCGGTGTTGAGATGATAATATCTAACGCGTATCACCTTTATTTGCGTCCGGGTAAAGATATTATAGAGAAAGCAGGAGGACTCCATTCTTTTATGGGATGGAATGGGGCTATAACTACAGACAGCGGAGGGTTCCAGGTCTTTAGTCTCGCCGAACTCAGGAAAATAGAAGAAAAAGGAGTCGAATTCCAATCACACATAGACGGTTCACGCCATTTTTTTACACCTGAAAACGTAATAGACTTACAGATATCGCTTGGAAGTGACATTCTTATGCCTCTGGATGAATGCGTTCATTATCCGGCTACCAGGGATTATGTAGTCGATTCCGTTGAATTGACACTGAAATGGGCAAAGATATCAAGAGATAGATTCCTTGAACGCGCTTCAACTGGAGGTCTTTTTGGTATAGTGCAGGGTTCTTCCTATAAAGACTTGAGAAAACAGTGTGTGGAAGAACTTGTAAACATCGGTTTTGACGGCTATTCACTAGGGGGTATCGGTGTGGGAGAACCAGTTGAATTAATGCGTGAAATGACCGAATATACCGCGGAAATCCTTCCGGAAAACAAGGTTCGCTATCTCATGGGTGTAGGGACTCCCGCGGAGGTCCTTGAGGCTATATCTTTTGGAATAGATATGTTCGATTGTGTTGTTCCTACACGCAACGGCAGGAACGGACAGGCGTTCACCTCTGAGGGGATAAAACAGATACGGAACGCCCCGTATAAGGATGATTACAGGCCGATAGATACCGAATGCAATTGTTTTACGTGCCGGAATTATACCAGAGGATATTTGAGGCATTTGATAAACGCGGGAGAAATGCTTGGTGGAAGGCTTGTTTCTCTGCACAATATCCAATTTTACGCTGATATGATAAGATCATCAAGAGAAGCGATAGCGGAGGGTAAATTTGATATTTTTAAAAGAGAATTCCTTGATAAATTCAACTCTGAAGGGGGGTAGCCGGGCACAACATTGTTTATTATTTGTATTTTATTGATAATGTTGTATAATTGTGTGTATTCATTGATGATTCATATTAAGTTAATTCATGGCCATATCGAAAAAAGGTTTGGCTGGTTATTATGGCTCAACAGTAAAAAACTAATCGAAAGGATATTATAATGTTAACATTAGCTTTTGCTCAAAATCCAGGAGCAGGGACAGCTGCTCAAAGTTCAGCGAATCCTATTATGGGTTTTATGCCGATAATACTTATATTCGTTGTTTTTTATTTCCTTCTTATCCGTCCTCAAAAAAAACAGCAGCAGGAACATAAAAAGATGATCTCCGAATTAAAGAAGAACGATGAAGTTGTTACAACCGGTGGTATTTACGGCACGATAGTTAATTTGCAGGATGATGTGATCACATTGAGAGTAGACGATAATACCAGGATAAAGGTACAGAGAGGCTCTGTGCAAGTAGTTAAAAAGAAAAAAGAACAATAATATTTTTATCTTACAAAAGAAAGGTAAGTCGATATGTGGAAAAGCCTTAAATGGAAAAGTGTTCTGGTCATTGTTATTGCCGCAGCAGCTATATGGTTTTCGTTCCCGCCATTGGACGTGGTGGATGATAGCGGTAAAATCGTAAAAGAGGGGAAGCTTAACCTGGGTCTCGATCTTCAGGGAGGCATGCATCTAGTACTGGAAGTAGATACCTCAAAACTTTCGGAAAATGAAGCTAAAGACGCCCCTCAGAGAGCTCTTGAGGTAATACGGAATAGAATAGACCAGTTCGGGGTTCTGGAGCCGGTAATTCAACCTCAGGGAAAAGACCGCATACTTATCCAGTTGCCGGGTATAACAGACCGGGACAGAGCCAAGGAAATCATAGGTAAGACCGCGCATCTCGAGTTCAGGCTTGTAAGCGATGATCCGGAGCTCCTTAAGAAAGCGCTTGATGGCGAAGATGTTCCCGGATATGAACTGATGTCGCTTAAGAAAAGCGACGGAAAAGCTGAATCCCTGCTTGTCGAAAAAGAAACGCTCTTGACTGGCGATATGCTGGTAGACGCTAAAACGGAGTTCAGTCAGCAGGGTTTTGGCCAGCCATATGTATCTTTGGAATTTAATGATAACGGAGGGAAAATATTTGCCAGCCTTACCGGTAATAACGTTGGTAAACGTTTAGCGGTTGTTTTGGATAATGAAATTGATACCGCTCCCGTCATACGGGAAAGAATACCTTCCGGGAGAGCCCAGATCTCGGGAAATTTTTCTCTTCAGGAAGCAAAGGATATAGCGCTTGTATTACGTGCCGGTGCTCTCCCCGCACCGGTGAAGATAATTGAAGAAAGGAGCGTAGGCCCGGCTCTCGGTAAAGACTCCGTTCAAAAAGGTATCCGGTCTATATTACTGGGTGGAATATGTGTTCTCGCTTTCATGGCCGTTTATTATATTATCGCAGGTCTTATCGCTGATTTCGCTCTTTTGCTGAACATTTTTATCATAACGGGAGCATTGTCTTATTTCGGCGCTACACTGACTTTACCGGGTATTGCAGGTCTGGTATTGACCATAGGTATAAGTGTTGACGCGAATGTTCTTATTTTCGAAAGGATAAGGGAAGAGCTTAAACTGGGAAAAGCTTTACGAGCGGCTATTCATGCCGGTTATGACAAAGCTTTCTGGACCATTCTGGACGCTAATGTCACTACTCTTATTACGGCGATCATATTGTTCCAGTTCGGTACGGGGCCGGTCAGGGGATTTGCCACTACGCTAAGCATCGGTATTCTGGCGAGTATGTTTACGGCACTTGTCGTTACAAGACTGATATTCGACATTATAACGGCTAACAGGCCCGATATGCAGAAACTTCCTATGATGCAGTTTTTCAATCAGCCGAATATTCCTTTCACGAAAATAAGGAAGATTGCTTATATTTTTTCTATTGTGGTCATCGGGGTGGGGCTTTTTACTTTCGCGCAGAGAGGAAACAGAAATTACGGGATAGACTTTACCGGCGGGACGTTGCTTCAATTTAAATTCGATAAGGATGTGAGGGCTCAGGAGATCAGAGACGCTCTTGCCAAAGTCGGGCTGGGAGAACTTTCTATCCAGCAGTTCGGTGAGGGTAAAGAAGTTATTATACGATCTTACAGTGAAAACGCTAAAAGTGTTACCGAAGGCCTTTCTAAAACGTTCGGAAGTGGAACTTTCCAGATAATGAGAGAAGAGGCAGTGGGGCCGACAGTAGGAGCGGATCTCAGGAAGACCGCGTATAAAGCCATGCTGTTCGCTTTGATAGGAATATGTATATATGTTTCCTTTCGTTTTGAATTTAGATTCGCTATTACGGCTATTATAGCCCTTGCTCATGATATCGCGGTTTCCCTTGGGATGATAGCCCTGACAGGCAGGGAGATATCTCTTCCTGTAGTGGCGGCTTTGTTGACCATAGTCGGTTATTCCATAAACGATACTATAGTTCTTTTTGACCGGATCAGGGAAGACAGAAAATTTATGAGAAAATCATCTCAGGAAGAGATCATTAACTTGAGCATTAATCAGACCTTGTCCCGTACAGTCCTTACGTCAATTACAACTTTGCTTGTTGTCTTAGCGTTATTTATTTTCGGGGGGAAGGTTATTAATGATTTTTCTTTTGTTCTTCTTATTGGTGTTATTGTCGGTACTTATTCTTCGATATTCATAGCCAGTCCGCTTTTAATAGATTGGCCGAGCCGTAAAGCCGGGAAGCGGTAAAGCAGACAGCAAGGTTACATGGCCGGTGATCAGTATTTTTATTATGCTGATTGCTGGTCGTTTTTTAACAGGTCCTTAACTAATTGAGAATGAAAGGTTATTATGCCTAAAGTGTGGAAATATTGTATCCCTGATATGCGTCTACAGAGTAACTTGTCCGCCAGTCTCGGAATATCACCGGATATAGCGCAGGTTCTTATTAATCGTGGAGTGCGAACACCTGAACAAGCACAAAGCTTTTTGTTCGGAGACCAGGCTTCCTGTTACGACCCTTTTTTGATGAAAAACATGGATATTGCCGTGACCCGGGTAAAAAAAGCTCTTAGACGCAGTGAGAAGATCCTGGTTTATGGTGATTATGATGTTGATGGCGTAACATCGACAGCTATTCTTATAGATGTGTTAAGAACTATGGGTGCGGATTGTGAAGCTTT
>CAYMTI010000147.1:0-4519 GCA_964393315.1 uncultured Planctomycetia bacterium | reverse complement strand
CAGTTTTTTTGACCGCAAGCCCGGGAACAAGGATAGATTGAACAGATTAAGACGTGTACTTCCGGCTATAATGGCGGTCGCCGGATTGTTTGATGATGATATCAGGATCTTCGTCAGAAGGAATAGAGTTATAGTCGCGTATTATCCGGTCGATAAAAGCATAAGTTTACGGTTTTTTGATGAGGAGCTGGGCATAAGGAATGACCGGGAAGGGATAGTTGTTACTGCCGGTGACCTGGGCGGGAAAAAAGACGGGGATCATTCCATGTTATGCAGAAAAGGTGGGCTTTCAACTGATAAGTTTGATCCGGATGACCCTAATATGATAGCTTTAAGCTTGATAAGCGGCGAGGATCCGGGGTTTCCCAGCCTTTTATGGGCTTTCAAACAATTTGATTTTATTTCGCCGCAGAACAGGAAAACCGTAAATTTTAATGATTATATATCAAATAAGAGAAAATATCCTGAGGCCGTACGTCAAGATGATCTCGGAAGCGCGAGTTCTAAAATGATATTCAGCAGAGCGGGCAGGTATTTAAAGGGGTGTTCGATCGATATGAAGGTGGATGCCGATCTTATCCCGGAAAATGATATTAGGAATAATGTGCGGACATGGATAAGGATAATGTCAGTGCATAACAGGTATGGATTGGATATAAGATATTTTTTTACCGGTAAAAATTTCCGATTACAACAGAAATTGGAAAAGGTATTGTATGAAGAGATAGAAAAAGATCCGTCGCTTGAATACCAAGATAAACTAGCCCTGAAAGAAAAGATAAATCCTTCGTATAGAAGAGGTGATCAAAGTTCAAAAAAGGTTATTGTATCGCTTCTCCGGATCGAGGACCTGCAAAAAATGAAGAACATACCTGACAATACTTTTCCAATAGCCATGAAAGATAATTTGCGTGGGAAGGGAACCCCTTTAATGGATTTTGTGTCGGCGACAAGTATGGGATTAGCTCAGGCAGCCTGTTTTATTGTAAGTAAAGAAGATAAAGTGGCGCTGCCTTTTTTTATCGAGCTTGATATACTTCCTAAAATTCGGAAAATATGTTCAAGGTTCTTCCCGGACGATGATATATCTGAACTTATAACAAAAGAAACGATCATGAATATGATAGGGGACGATCAGAACGTCAGAAAGCAGCTTGCGGTTTCCCTGGCTATCCCGCCGGTTGTTCAGATGCCTGTTGATCTTCTTGTGTTCTATCATGAGAAGATCCAGTTTTCACTTTAAAGTCAAAAAACCGGACAGTTTCATTTGGGCTTTATCCGTGAAAGTTTCTCCGGTCCCCAGTAGAATATCATAAGCATTCAGCCTGATATTGCGGTTAGTGAGGTACTATGCTAATATAGAACACCGCAGGGAGGTGATTATGGCCGCTACGCTTATTGTGGACGGATATAACGTAATAATGGCTACGAAAACAGGAAAAGATATGATGCTGGAAGACCTGAAAAAGGCCAGGGATTATATTGTGCGGGTATCGGAAAAATACGCGCGGTCAACCGGATTTATAACCCGTGTTAAAGTTATCTTCGACGGGGATGATAAATATAGGGTGCTGGAAGAACTTCAGGTCTCAAACAGGGATATACAGGTTTTTTCCGAAATGGATAAATGTGATGATGAGATAATCAGGATGTCGAAGTTATATGTCCCGTATGGAAGAGTGTTTGTGGTATCCAATGATAATTATGTCAGGAATGGATGCCGTCCCTATGCTTCCCTTATGAGGCCTGAAGATCTTTTCCCCCGTAAAACAAAAAAAAACGCGAAAGAAGGAACTATTGAACCCAAGAGAGTAGATAAAAAGACCGAAGACAGGATAACCGAGGAATATAGAAGAGAGTTGGGCATTTAAGAAAAGACTTGATCTTGGGAGAAAGTATGGATGGAATAAAGTGATAGAAAAAATGTTAAAGGCCGGGGCGGTCATGGCCCCAATGTCAGGAATAACCGATGTGCCGTTCAGAAAAATGATAGGGAAATTCGGGTGTGCTTTTGCGTTCACTGAAATGGTGGATGTTAACTCAATATATTACAAGAATAGGAGATCTTTTAGATATATGGAAATAAGCGAAGATGATCCGCCGCTCGGGATACAGATAGTAGGGCAGGACCTCAATAAGATAGTACCTGTGGCGGAGTTTTGTCAGGAAAAAGGATTTAAATTGCTTGACATAAACGCGGGGTGTCCCGCCAGAAAAGTTATAAAAGGAGGAAAGGGCGCCGCGTTATTGAAAGAACCCGAAAAACTCGGTAATATAATAAAAAAACTGGTTAAGATATTGCGTATTCCGGTTACTGTCAAGATAAGGAACGGATGGGATAAACAGAGCATTAATTGCCTCTCCGTTGCCAAGATAGTTGAGGATTCGGGTGCTTCCGCTTTGTGTATCCATCCCCGGACTGGTGATCAAATGTACAAGGGGATTCCCGACCATGCGGTGATAAAGCAAATAAAACATGATCTAGGGATCCCGGTTTTCGCTAGCGGTAATATGTTTGATGTAGGGGAAGTGGACAAAGTCATTAATGATACCGGATGTGACGGTGTATTTATTGCTAGAGGGGCTTTAGGTAGGCCGTGGTTTTTTCGGGATCTCAAAAAATATTTCAATACCGGCTTAAAAGAAGATACTGTTCCGGATCTTGAATACATTAAACAGGTAATGCTGGAGCAATTTCGTTATAATGTTGAGTTTTACGGGGAATCTCTGGGTCAGAAACGTATGTATAAGCATATGTGCTGGTTTCTTAAAAAACGTAAGAATCTTGATGCCATTATGAAAGCTTTCAGGAAAAATGAAAACTATGAAAAGGCCAGGTTATTTATGGAAGATATTGAAGAGGATGAAAAAGGCCGTTTAATTTTAAAAAGTATTACAGTAGGATAGGACAGAAAAGGGGATATATATGAAAAAAATAGTTTTAGCCTCAGCTTCGTCCAGGAGGTCCAGTATTCTTTCAGAATGCGGGATAGGGCATGAAGTAGTAATATCAAAAGTGGAAGAGATAAAAGGTGAAGGCCTTAATATCTCGGATATAGTTAAGATCAACTCAGAGAAAAAAACCGAGGCGGTTAAAGGAATATGCCCGGGTTCTGTTATTATAGGCGCTGACACTCTTGTAGCTCACGGAAAAGATATTATAGGAAAACCCTCGCACGAAGAGGAGGCCAGAGATATACTTGAAAATTTTTCAGGCGGCAAGATAGAGGTCTATACGGGGATATGTCTGCTGGATACGGTTAGCGGGAGAGAGACATCGGATGTGGATAAAAGCGTTATCAAAGTGGATGTCATAGAAAAGGAAGATCTTAATAAGCTGTTCGGTTTATTCGGGTCTTATGATAAAGCGGGTGGTTTTTCCATTGAGGGACCCGGGGCTATGCTGTTTGATAATATCAAAGGGTCATATTTCAATATTCTGGGCTTATCAATGATGAAATTGAAAAGAATGTTCAAAGCTATAGGATTGAATATCCTTGATTATGTTAACAATACCGGTTAAAAATAAGTTGTCCCGGGAGGCGGGGTGGAAATGAAACATTATACTATTTCCTTTTTTATTTTGCATGAAGGGTGTCCCAATCAATGTATCTTTTGTAATCAAAACAGGATAACGGGTAGATCGAAGGTCAGGCCGGTAGATGTATCAAAAAAAATAGAAAGTTATCTTGGAACGATGGACCTTGATGTAAGCAAGGTTGAGGTGGGTTTTTTCGGGGGATCTTTTACGGCGTTAGACAGAAAATATCAAGACAGTTTACTTGAGCCTGTTCAGGAATATGTCGCAAAGAAACAAATATCAGGTATAAGATTATCTACCAGGCCGGATTATATAAACGAAGATATCCTCTTGTACTTAAAAAAGAAACATGTCAGCTGTATAGAACTTGGAGTTCAATCTTTTTCAAATAGTGTTCTGGAGACATGTAAAAGAGGACATACTGCTGAAGATGTAGTAAAAGCTTCACGGTCTATTCTTGAAAGAGATATGATACTGGGCCACCAGATGATGGTAGGTCTTCCCGGGAGCCTCGAAAAAGATGAATATCGAACCGCTTTAAAAGTGAAAGAGGCGGGAGCTGTGGAGGTGAGAATATATCCTGTTCTGGTTATCAGCGGTACGGAGCTGGCCGATTTATGGGCATCAGGCTAATATGAGCCGTTAGATCAATCGGAAGCCGTGGAAAGGTGCGCTAAACTTATGCTTTTTTTTGAGGTTAACGGTATAAAGGTGATACGCTGCGGATTGCATCCTTCCGAAAATCTTTTATCCGGACAAGGGTATTCAGCCGGTCCATTTCATCCCGCTTTTGGTGAACAGGTAAGAACCCGTATGTTTTCATTTTATCTGGAGTTTGTCAGGTCTGAATTTGACGATATAGAAAGACTGGAATATAATTCCAAAGATAGGGGTGCGCTTATTGGATTTGAAGGCGGCAATAAAGCCCTTATCGATAGTTTGACTGATAATATAAATGAAAATAACAAGGTTAGCAGG
>CAYMTI010000146.1:0-4529 GCA_964393315.1 uncultured Planctomycetia bacterium | reverse complement strand
AGGTACAAGCTGTTGAGATAATATGCCCGAAAGTACAAACGAAAGCTGCGTGCGTATCTGAGGCTGCTGATGTGACGGAAAGACATCAATTATCCTGTTCAATGTCTGAATACAATCCGATGTATGCAGAGTTGCCAGAACAAGATGTCCAGTATCAGCGATAGTGAGAGCCGACTCTATTGTTTCAAGGTTTCTCATCTCCCCTATAAGAATAACATCTGGATCCTGTCTGAGGACATAGGTAAGCGCGTTTTTAAACGAACTGGTATCCTCGCATAACTGTCTTTGTTCTATAACCGACTTATTATTTCTATGAACGAACTCTATGGGATCCTCTATCGTTATTATGTGAGAATTCCTGGTATTATTTATCTCATTGACCATTGCCGCCAACGTAGTCGACTTCCCGCTTCCTGTAGCTCCGGTTACAAGTACGAGTCCTCTTTTCAATTTGCAAAAATCCTTTAATATGTCTTCAGGAAGACCGCAATCTTCTAGAGTCCATATATCCATGGGTATAAGTCTTATGGCGCAGGTAACATTTCCTCTCTGAAGATAGACATTAACCCTGTACCGGCTCTCTGCTTCGGCTATCTGTATAGAAAAATCCAGTTCTTTATTCTCTTCAAAACGGGCTATCTGTTCCTTGTTCATAAGGCTGTATATGTATTCTTTAGCCTTATCTCGGGACAGGACATTATTGTCGACCTTTACCAGTTTTTCGTCGATGCGGTAATGAAGTTCAGTATCCGCTCCAATGTGAAGATCTGACGCATCCATTTTTTTCATGTCCTTCAAAGCTTTTTTAATCATATCTACCATTCTTTACATCCTTTTTTTATTCGCTCATCGACTCTATTTATTCCCATCCTATCACAACATTTTTCCCGTTATTTTTAGCGAAATTCATGTATTTCTCGGCTTTATCGATTATTTCCGAGGCTTTGTACCCGTCAATGGGGTTCGCTGCCACTCCCGCAGAAAAGGATATTTTTCCTTCTTTCTCGGATAAAAGTTTCATATTTTTCAATCCGTCAAGCAGCTTTTCCGCCATGTCCATACTCTCCCGTTTATTCCTTTCGGGCATAAGTATAGCGAATTCCGAGTCCGAGAACCTCCCGATCTTACCGACCGGAGGGATAGACTTTGACAGCATTTCTCCTACTCGCTTTAATATATGTTCAGCCCTTTCTTGCCCAAAATTCTTGGCGAATACGTCAAAATCATATATCCCTATCACTATTAGCGAGCAGGCGCGTTGATAATAAACAGCACGGTTTATCTCCTCATTGATCCGCTCTTCGATATAAGAAAAAGAATAAAGCCCCGTCAAGGTATCTATAACATCGATACTTTTCATCTTTTTCCCTATCTGTTCGCTTTCATACGCAAGGACCAGCTCTTTCGCATATGCTCGAAAAACACTGATCTCATCGCCTGTTACTTTCGTTCTTTTATCAAAATTTCCTACGATAATAATACCCAGTACAGCAGAATGTACGGTCATAGGAATAAAAGCCAGGTTAGCTTCTATCAGGTCTCTAAAATAGGATGTCTTATCGGAAAGTTCTTTTTTATCAGGATCCATCAATATCGAGCCTTTTTTCAGAAGTGTTTTCTCCAAAGATCCTAACTCACCGGCAAGATTACCGGATTTCATGAATTTCCCGCTTTTGTCATAGATGGATGTAAGATGATATTTGCCATTTGCTTCTTTTACGTATAAAGCACAAAAACCCTCCGGGATCTCTTCCGCTATTCTGACAGCGGCAAAATCAGCTATTTCTTTGAATCTTGAGCCCGAAGATATCATATCCCCCAACCTCATCAAATTGGTCAAACTAAGCACTTTACGATGAATCCTGGAATTTAATGAATAAGTCCTCTCATGATATTGCTGTAATTCCCCGACATATCCTTTTATCTGACCGGTCATATCGTTCACAGCAGAAGCGATCTCATCCAATTCCTTATCCCCGTTCAGTATATCCGCCCCATATTTACCGCTGGCAAGGATCTTTGTCTCGAGAGAAAGATCAAGTACGGGAATAATTATCTCTTTTGCCAGCATCAACCCCAAAAGAGCGACCCATAAAGCCAGTATTAGAAGTATGCTTATCTGTATTACGTTCAATTCTCCGGCTTCCGTAGGGAAAATATAGCCCGTCACAAGATACGCCATTATCAGAAGAGGGATAACACTCATTAGCGCAAAAGCTATATTTATTTTTTCGCGTATACTCCTTCCGCTCAACCACACAAGATTAACAATTCCCATAAATACCCTCCAGCTTAGACACCGTAAATATATTAGATAAGAATTAACTATCTATTTCATTATAATAAAGATACCTGATGTGTTTTAAAAAGGCAAATCTCAGGAATACTTATACCCGGGATAAAAAGAAACGTTGATAATCATATCGTGCCGACCACATTGATTAATTGAACATCTACAGCAATATGCTCGCAATAGTATCAGATCAAAAAAAAATCAATATACATTTCGATATTCGGCATGGGGCGATGTCAGTGAAGGAGGAGATACAGTTAGATCTATATACCCGGCATGATCCGGATAAGAAGCAATTGTGAACTATGATTTTTACCGAAGACAAAATTTTTGAGATGTTGAAAATGGAATAAAACACAGAAAAATAAACATATACCCTCAGTATCATTACACAGATAGCAGTTAACGGTATCCCGGAATATTAGATTGTTTAAAATAGAACTTATCCGTAAAATCGGTATCAGACTGCAGGATCATTTTCTTCGTAAAACCCGCTTTCAAGAAGTTCTTTTTTCAATATATCTTTGGATACTTCGGTAATTATGTGATCCCACGGAAGAGGATCCTTTAGGGAATATTCCATTCTGGCAAATTGATCTACGGACATACAATGTTGCTCAAAAGCTTTGTCCCAGATGGTCCGGTCAAAAAGCTCAAGAGTCCCATCCATGAGAGCGCCTTTTTTCCAGGCGGAATATATGACTTTACCAAGTCTTCTGTCTCCCCGGGCCATGGCCGCCTCCAACTCGGCCTGTTCCAGATCCGCAAATGATATCTGTATTTTTTTAGAGTTTTTACGAATAAGTTCCTTTCGCATAAATAAAAGTTCTTCCCTGGACCGCATCCCTACCCATTGAAGAGGTGTATGTGCTTTAGGGACAAAAGCATTAATACTTACCTTAACTTCCGCCGCTGATTTGAAAAGTTCTTTTCTTAGATTTGATATTTTTCTGGAAAGGTTCACGATACTTCCCACTTCCTCCTTTCTCTCTCCGGGAAAGCCTACCATAAAATATAATTTTACCCTTCTCCATCCATTTTCATATGCTAATCGAACAGAGTTACACAAAACTTGCATATGTATATCTTTCCCCAGGGCTTCCCTCAGCTTATCACTGGCCGTTTCGGGAGCAAAGGTAAGCCCGGTTTTTTTGATCGCAGCCATCATTTCAGGTAAAGAATAAAAAGCCTCGTCTATCCTCAGTGAAGGCACGGAAAAGCTTACTAAACGTGAAGGGAAATCTTGCATAAGAGCGCTTAGAAGATCTTTTATCCCTGGATAATTCATGCTGGAAAGAGACAACAAAGCCACCTGTTCATAACCGGTCGCCTCATATCCGTCCCTGACCAGATGACGGATCTTATCGATGCTCCTTATCCTTACCGGCCGGTTATTTATACGTGCTTGACAAAAGCGGCATTTGTTAGGGCACCCCCGCATTATTTCAAGTGTTAATCTGTCGTGAACTATCTTTATGTAGGGAACGATCTGTTTAACGGGATAATATGCGTTTTCAAAGTCCTTAAGAACGTTTTTTTTAATTTGTCCCGGGACGCCGGCAAAAAGCGGGTCAAGAGAAAAAAAACTCCCGTTTTCATAACGTGCTTCGTAAAGAGACGGGACGTATACCCCAGAGATCTTCGATAAACACAATAAAATGTCTTGCCTGGCCAGCCCTTTTTGCTTGATCTCCCTGTATTCACTGATAAACGTATTTAGAATCTCTTCCGCGTCACCAATAATGAACGCGTCAATAAAATCAGACATGGGTTCAGGGTTGAAACAACATGCACCTCCGGCAATAACGACAGGATCATTCTCTCCTCGCTCCGATGACATTATTTCCACGCCGCCCAGAGAAAGCATGTTAAGCACATTAGTATAATTAAGCTCATAAGAAAGCGAAAACCCTATTATATTAAAATCGCAAAGCTGTTTTTTGTTCTCAAGGCTGAACAAGCTTGTCTTAGTTTTTTTTAGTACGGCTTCCATGTCCGCGGCCGGGGCAAAAAACCTTTCGCATATGACATTTTCGTCTTCATTAAGCAAATGGTATAAAAGACGCATTCCCAGATAACTCATTCCTACTTCATAAAGATCGGGATAAGCTAAAGCTACGGTTATTTTCTCCCCGGACCACTTTTTCTTAACTATATTTATCTCTTCACCTATGTAGCGTCCCGGTTTTTGAACACCCGACAATATCTCTTTAAGCTCTTTCATATCTCTCACCGA